>JAZQFL010000245.1:0-13141 GCA_045539485.1 Eubacteriales bacterium | reverse complement strand
CAGAACAAAAAGAACCTGATGGACGAGCTCTCAAAAATAGACCGCGTGCTTACGCGCGAGCTCTCCGATAGCAGCCGCGAGACGCTTCTCGTGCTTGATGCAACAACGGGTCAGAACGCGCTTTCTCAGGCAAAGGAATTTGCAAATGCCGCAGGCGTTACCGGCCTTGTGCTTACAAAGCTTGACGGTACCGCAAAGGGCGGAATGATATTCTCCATCAGCCGCGAGCTCGGAATTCCCGTTAAGTTCATCGGCGTGGGCGAAAAGGCAGAGGATATGCGCCCGTTTGATGCAAAGGAATTCGTTGCCGCTATGTTTGAGTGAGGAAAAGATGCAAAGTAAAGAGATCACCCTGCTGATAGCTACCAAAAACAGAAATAAGGTCAAGGAAATTGAAACCATTTTGGCGGAATTTTCGTCAAAAGAGGAAAATGCTTCCGTGCCTGCTTTGAAGCTCGTTACACTTGCCGACGTAGGCTTTACGGGCGAGATAGAGGAAAACGGCACTACCTTTGAGGAGAATGCCGCAATAAAGGCAAGGGCCGCCGCCGCACTCGGCTATATAGCCGTAGCGGACGACAGCGGAATTTGCGCAAACGCGCTCGGCGGTGCACCCGGCATCTACAGCGCGCGCTATTCGGGCGGAAGTGATGACGATAATAACGAAAAGCTCCTTTCCGAGCTTGCGGACAAGGAGGACAGAACGGCATATTATTACTGTGCCGTTGCGTGTGAGTTCCCCGACGGCAGAGAGGGCTTTGTGTGCGGAGGCCGCTGTGACGGCACCGTAATTACCGAATACCGCGGAAACGGCGGCTTCGGTTACGATCCGCTGTTCCTTTCAGCCGATCTCGGCAAGACATTTGCCGAGGCAAGTGCCGAGGAAAAGCACACCGTAAGCCACAGGGGAAGAGCGGTCAGAGAATTTGCCGCAAAGCTTTTTGACATACTTCGTAAGGAGGGCAGATAATGCCTGCATTGGAAATAACTTCAAAGGAAAGAGCGTATCTCCGCTCGCTTGCCGTGGAGCTTGATACCATATTCCAGATAGGCAAGGGCGGAATTACCGAGGAAACGGTATATCAGATAGGCAACGCGCTTGAGGCGCGCGAGCTTATCAAGGCAAGAGTGCTGGAAAACAGCGGATTTAGTGCAAGAGAGGCTGTCGATGCGCTTGCCGATGCTTGCGATGCCGCCGCCGTGCAGGCTGTGGGAAGTAAGTTCGTTTTGTACCGTCCCTCAAAGAAAAACAAGAAGATAGACCTTAAAAACGCGGGCAAGTCCGCAAGATAAATGGCAGAAAAGGTAAAAAGGCTCGCCCTTTTCGGCGGAAGCTTTTCACCCCCGCATAACGGACACACGGAGGCGGCGCTTGCTTTTATGAATGCGGTGTCAGCCGATAAGCTCGTTATAATGCCCGCGCGTGAGCATCCCTGCAAGGGAAGCTACACGGAGGGCTCGGAGCACAGATACGAGATGTGCAGGCTTGCCTTTGAAGGGGACATGCGCTTTGGCGGTAAATGCCGTGTTTCGCGCCTGGAGCTTGAAAGCGGCGAAGTAAGCTACACCTACCTTACTCTCCGCCGTCTGAAAAAAGAGGCAGAGGAGATATATATGCTTGTGGGCACGGACGTGCTCGCGGGTATGGAAAACTGGAAGAACAGCCGCGAGATATTTGAAAACGCGGCGATATGTTACATAGGACGCGGGGAAAGCGGCAGAGAGACTGCCGAAGGCTACCGCAAGAAATACGGCGCAAGGATAGAGGAGCTTGATGTGTGTGTTCCCTCCGTTTCCTCAAATGAGGTACGCCGTGCCGCAAGAGAAGGGCTTCCCCTTGACGGAGTGCCTGCAGCTGTTGCGGATTACATAATTACACACGCGCTTTACGGAGCAGAAGATGACCGATAACGAAAGATTTTCAGAAAAGGCACTTGAAGAGCTCAGGCGGGATGTAATGGGTAAGATGAGCGCAAAGCGCTTTTCCCACACTCTCGGAGTTGAAAAAAAGGCAGAGGAGCTGTGCGCGCTGTTTGCCCCCGAAAAAACGGGTATGATGCGTGCCGCCGCACTGCTTCACGACATTACAAAAGAGCTGAAAACGGACGAACAGCTTGTGCTGTGTAAAAAATACGGCATAGTATGCGATGCAGACACGCTGGCAGCCCCCAAGCTGCTTCACAGCATGACTGCGGCGTCAGTGATACCCGATAAGTTTCCCCGCTTTGCAGTGCCGGAGCTTATCCGTGCTGTTTCGGTGCATACGGCAGGCTCGGAAGATATGAATATTTACGACAGGATTCTTTATCTTGCCGATTATATAGAGGACACAAGAACGTTTGAGGACTGTGTGCGTCTGCGTAAGCTTTTTGACGATGGTATTGCAGAGTCAAAAACCGAGGCAGAAAGGGAGAAGGTGCTTTCTCGCATAATGCTTCAAAGCTTTGATATGACGATAAAGGATCTGCTTGAATCCGGCAAGCCGCTTGCGGTAGTAACGGTGCGTTCAAGAAACGCGATACTCAAAGAATGCCGCGGATAACGGCGGAGAGGTTGTTATGGAAAACGAAAACAAAGAAAAAACGAGCACCAAAGATCATATAACCAAGGTGTTTGCGGCCATTACCGGCAAAAACGCTCCTGCGGCAAAGCGCAATGCAAGTCCCGATTATCTGAAGGTCGTTCTGCTTGTGTTGGTTGTTGTTACGGTGGCGGCAATAGTTACCCTGCTTGCGGTCGGTGTATTTTACAGACCGAGCGTGGATACGGGTACCCCCTTTGATACGGGCAATATGACAAAGGATCCCGCAGATTCGGGAAATGCACACGTTACGGGACCGGACGGAACAACACCTCCCGGGCCTTCGGGTACAGATGACGTTCCCGCACCCGGTGTTGTACTTACAAGAAACAAGAAGGTATTCAACTTCCTTGTTATGGGTCTTGATAAGAAAAGTGCAAACACCGACGTTGTTATGATCGTCAATCTCGACGTTGAACAAAAGACAGTAAGCGTGGTTCAGCTGCCCCGCGATACTTATATAGAGCGCGACGGCTCGGGCGGCAGAATAAACACCATGTACGCGCATTATTGGTATCAGGCTCCCTCGAACTGCAATTCCAAGGAGCAGTGCAGATACGCAATGGAAAAAACGGCAGAGTCCATTGAAGCGGCGCTTTGCATACAGATAGACTACTACGCACTTGTGTATCTTGACGTGTTTAAGGAAGTGGTCGACGGCATCGGCGGAGTGTATATGAACGTGCCGTACGATATGTATTACGTTGACGATACTCCGGGCGAGGAGCTTTACGTTGATCTGAAGGCAGGTCCCCAGACCCTTAACGGATCCCAGGCTGAGCAGTTTATCCGTTTCAGAAGCGGATATATAACCGCCGATATCGGAAGACTCGATGCGCAGAAGATGTTCATTTCCGCACTTCTTAAGCAACTTAAGAGCAGTCTTACACTTACAAAGGCTGTAAATGTTGCAAAAAGTGTGATCGGCAACACGGTTACCGACGTTTCCGTTGCGGATGCACAGTATTATATCCAACAGATTGCAGAGGTTGACCTCTCCAAGATCACAATGCTGACTATGGCGGGCGACAGCTGCCAGACCGCAACCTCCGGTGCGTGGATGTATTCCGTCAACCGTGCAGCGGCACTTGAAACGGTAAATAAATATCTTAACGTGTATTACGAGGATATTCCCGATTCCATATTCGATTCCGGCAGAAGATTTACAAACGATGATGACAGCACTCTGCTTGCGATCTACGAATCGAAAAGCATAACGTCAAGGCCTGTAAGCGGCGACAATGCGGGCAACATAGACATACCGCGCTATGAAAACTGAAAGGATAATGAAAATGGCAGAAATGGAAAATAAGGAGCTTTCTCCCCGTGAGATAGCAGAGATAGCAGTAAAGGCGCTTGATTCCAAGCGCGCAAAGGATATAAGACTTTTGTACGTTGAACAGCAGACCGTGCTTGCCGATTACTACGTGCTTGCAACGGGTAACTCCAACACTCAGATAAACGCACTTTCGGGCGAAGTGGAGCATAAGCTTACCGAGGCGGGCGTGGCAGTCAGCCACATCGAGGGCCATGGAAACGGTACTTGGGTGCTTATGGATTACGGCGCTGTCGCCGTTCACATCTTCTCCCGCGAGGCGAGAGATTTCTATAATCTTGACAAGCTGTGGAGCGATTCCGAGAATATCGACATTGCCCCCATCGTTTGCGCAGAAGAAAACAACGAGAAAAAAGACTGACGAGGTTTTAAGATATGAGATACGATCACTTGCAAATCGAAAAAAAGTGGCAGGAATACTGGAAAAAGAACGAGACCTTCAAGACCGACGTCTGGGATTTCTCCAAGCCTAAGTTCTATGCCCTTGATATGTTCCCCTATCCTTCCGGAGTAGGTCTCCACGCGGGTCACCCCGAGGGATACACCGCTACCGACATTGTCTCCAGAATGAAGAGAATGCAGGGCTACAACGTCCTTCACCCCATGGGCTACGATTCTTTCGGTCTCCCCGCTGAGCAGTACGCGGTATCGACCGGAAACCACCCCAACGGCTTTACCCAGAAGAACATCGAGACTTTCTCGAAGCAGCTTACCGAGCTTGGCTTTGACTACGACTGGTCGAAGATGATCGCAACAAGCGATCCCGATTTCTACAAATGGACTCAGTGGATATTCAAGCAGCTCTACCTCGACGGCTACGCACAGTATATCGATATGCCCGTAAACTGGTGCGAGGAGCTTGGTACGGTGCTCTCCAACGACGAGGTCATCGACGGCAAGAGCGAGAGAGGCGGTTTCCCCGTAGTCAGAAAGAATATGAAGCAGTGGGTAATCAATCAGCCCGCATTCGCCGAAGAATTGCTTGAAGGTCTTGAAGAGATCGACTGGCCCGAATCCACCAAGCTGATGCAGAAAAACTGGATAGGAAAATCTACCGGTGTTGAGGTCAAATTCCAAATCGTCGGCGGCGGTGAGTTCTCTATCTTTACCACCTGTATCGAAACTATTTACGGCATTACCTTTATGGTGCTTGCTCCCGACGGAGAGATCGTAAAGTCGCTTATGCCCCGCATTGAGAACAAGGAAGAGGTCCGGGCATATATCGACGAGACTCTCAAGAAGAACGACATGGACAGAACCGAGCTCAACAAGACTAAATCGGGCTGTGAACTTAAAGGCGTGACATGCATCAACCCCGTAAACGGCAAGGAGGTCAGAATGTTCATCGGTGACTTCGTCCTCGCAAGCTACGGTACGGGCGCAGTCATGGCGGTTCCTTCCCACGATCAGAGAGACTTTGAATACGCTGTTGCGCATAATATCGATATGATCCAGGTCATCGACGGCGACGAAAAGCTCGGTCACGTTGACGTTTCTGCGTCGGCATTTGAGAAGCAGGATTACCTTGGTAAGGGCTACAGACTTGTAAACTCCGAGGAATTCACGGGTCTTACGGTTGAAGAGGCAAAGGAAGCCATCACATCTAAGCTTGAAGCACAGGGAGTTGCAAAGAGAACGGTTAACTACCACTTCAGAGAGTGGATATTCGCGCGTCAGAGATACTGGGGCGAGCCTGTTCCCGTTGTACACGGCGAGGACGGTAAGGTTCACGTTCTTCCCGACGAGGAGCTTCCTCTCGTTCTTCCCGAGCTTGAAAACTACAAGGGAGTAGGCGGCAAGGCACCTCTTGAAAATGCAGAGGAATGGAAGATGTACGACAAAAACGGCATCAAGGGCAAGAGAGAGACATCTACGATGCCCGGCTCTGCAGGCTCTTCCTGGTACTTCCTCAGATATATCGATCCTAAGAATGAAAACGAGTTCGCAAACAAAGAGCTTCTCAAGCACTGGATGCCCGTTGACCTCTATATCGGCGGCCCCGAGCACGCGGTCGGTCATCTTATGTACTCCAGAATCTGGAACAGATACCTTTATAATAAGGGTCTCGCTCCCACCAAGGAGCCCTTCAAGAAGCTGGTTCACCAGGGTATGATACTTGGCGCTAACGGTATCAAGATGGGTAAGAGATTCCCCGAATTCGTTGTAAATCCCTCCGACGTAGTAAGAGACTACGGCGCGGATACCCTTCGTCTCTACGAGATGTTCATGGGCCCCCTTGAGGTTTCCAAGCCTTGGAGCGATGCAGGCGTTGACGGAGCCCGCCGCTTCCTCAACCGTGTTTGGGCATTCTTCACCGAGCCTCAGAATATCGTGGAAGGCTCTGTTCCCGCCCTTGATAAGGTATATCATAAGACTGTCAAGAAGGTAACCGAGGACTTTGAGAAGCTTGCGTTCAATACCGCTATCTCTCAGATGATGATCTTTGTAAACGCAGTTTATAAGGAAGGTAAGTGTCCGAAGGAATATGCCGAGGGACTTATAAAGATGCTCTCTCCCATCTGTCCTCATATCGGTGAGGAGCTCTGGGAGCAGCTTGGTCACAATAACACTATAGCTTACGAAAGCTGGCCCACCTATGATGAGGCTAAGACCGCAGACGATGAGATCGAGGTGGTAGTTCAGATCAACGGTAAGCTTAAGGGAAAGATCCTTGTTCCCGTTGATATGGCAAAGGAAGAGGTTCTTGCTCTTGCCAAGGCAGACGAAAAGGTTGCCGCCGTAATTGAGGGCAAGACCGTTGTTAAGGAGATCGTTATCCCCGGTAAGATAGTTAATATAGTGGTAAGATAAAATGATGGATATAAGCATTGCCTCCCTTTGTGATCTTGTAAGGGAGGCGGGAAAGATACTGCTTGGAGAAGGCAGAACGCACGTAAGCGAAAAGGGCTATGCCGATTTCGTTACCGAGGCGGATATGGCGGTGCAAGGCTTCCTTATAAAAGAATTGCGCGCGCGATATCCCGAGGCGGACGTTATGTCCGAGGAAAGCGATATAATTCCAGATAAAAACGGTCCCGTGTTCATAATCGATCCAGTAGACGGAACAACTAATCTCATCCGCCGCCTGAATCAGAGCTGTGTTGCGCTCGGTCTTGTATTTGAGGGAAAGCCCGTTATCGGAGTTGTTTACAATCCCTTCAATAACGAGATGTATTGGGCGGAGCGCGGTTGCGGTGCGTTCTTAAACGGCAAAAGACTTTCCGTTTCCGCAAACGCGGATATCAGACAGAGCCTTGCCGTTATCGGTACAAGCCCCTACCGCCGCGATAATGCCGATGAAAATATGCGTATGATAAAGAAGATGTTTGACACCTGCCTTGACATACGCCGCTTCGGCTCCGCCGCGCTTGATATGTGCGCGGTTGCGGACGGAAGATACGAGCTTTTCTGTGAATCCGACTTAAAGCCCTGGGATTACTGCGCAGGCAGTATAATCCTTACGGAAGCGGGCGGAAAACTGACGGACTGGCAGGGAAATGCCCCCGATTACTTCTGCAATCTCAACGTATGCTGCACCAACGGCGCAGTGCACGATGCTCTTCTGGAGCTTGTTTCAGATATTGTAATTAAATAAGAATAACCGTTTGCACCGAATTTCGGTGCAAACGGTTTCTTTTTTGCGTATTCTACTGAAAACTTTTTAAAAAATCGCAAAAGTTTTCACTACGAATTGAATATCAAGCGGAGGGAGAATACGTTATCTTCCGTCTTGAATTCATAGAAAGCGTTGTGTTTTTCGCAGAAGGCGACGATGGAGCGGGTGCCGAAGCCGTGCTCGTCCGCGCGGTTAACGGGGATACCGTTATCATCGAATTCAACCTCGCCGTTAAAGCTGTTTTGTATCTGCAGCATAAAGCAGGGCTCGCTTATCGTTTGCACCTTGATAAATCGCTCCTCCTCGGGCATCTTATCGCAGGCGTTTATTGCATTTTCAAGCGCGTTTGCTATAACGGCGGCAAGCTCCGCTTCGTTTGCGGGTAAGCTCTCGCCGAGATCGAGCATCGTAGTTGAGTTTGCGCCGATATTTTCCGCCTTTTGAAGATAGGTAGCGAATACTGCATCAAGCACGGTAAAGGAGCAATAGCGCTTTACCTGAGTTGCCTGCATCGCGCTTATGTAATCCATTACAAGCTCTGTGAGTGCGTCATACTGATGCCTTTCCACAAGTCCTGCTATGGTTTGCATCTTATGGCGGAAATTGTGCCTTTCGATGCGGAACTTTTCGTTTGCCTGTGAGTACTCCGCGGCCCTTTGGGTTATGTTGTTTACCTGAAGCTGGAGAATGTCGGCTCGCTCTATAGTCTCATACATTTTTTGCATCTGTATCAGTGTGTGGAAAATATCCACGTAGATAACGGGCATAAGGATGAACATCAGCACCATTGCGGGTAAATACTCGGGGCGTTCGGTTATTGAAGTGGGCGTGTTCATCATAAGAGTAACGAGTACGTAGAACAGTGCGCTTATGACAGCAAATGTCCACCAGATCTTAGGAGAGTGCTTCTGAACGCTTGCAAAGACAGCACGCAGTTTTTTTACGATCATGATCTCGAGTACGGGGTAAGCAACAAGTCTTATCAGGAACATAACCAAGTAGGTATCGGGTGTTGTGTAGAAGTTGATTATCTGGGAGATGTACAGTATCTCGAGAACCGTGGTATCAACAAGGCAGAAGGTGAAAAAGAAGCGCCCGTCCTTGTGCTTTGAGAGAATGAAAAAAACAATGAGGGACGGAAGAGTAAGAGTGAGGAGCAGCAAGGTTCCGAAAGCGTCCGGCGGAATAAACATGGCAAGTGTGATATTTACCGCGCAGAGGGGGATCATAGTAGCAAGGGTCGCGGTCAAAGTCTTCTTTTTATCGTATTTCGATTCAAAAAGAAGAAAAAACATCACAAGCGTATGTATAAGCGACCAGACAATGGAAATATCCTTCAAAAGCGTCATATCATTTGCCCTCCGTGAACCAAAAATCCGTCCACGCGGAGCGGAGCTCGCGGCAGACCTTTACTCCAAGCGGTATCCTGCAATTGTTTGAAAATACCACGGCATCGTTTTCCACCATTGTTATATGCCGCATATTAACAAGCGTGCTTTGACCGCAAATGGCGAAAGACGGATCCTCTGCAAGCGGCTTTACCGCTTCCGAAAAGGGCGCGCGCAGGGAAGTGCTTTCTATCTCCTTGCCGTTTGTAAGACGGTATCTTACGGAGCGGCGCACAAGCTCGGCGTACAGAATGCTGTTATAGGTGATGCGTATGCTGCTTTCCTTCGTTTTTATTACAATGCTTTTTTCACTGCCGTTAAGTATGCCCTCGGCAATTTCGTCGAGCACGGCAAAAAGCGCGGATCTAACAAGCGGCTTCATTAAATAATCGTGCGCCCTTACCTTGTAGGATTCTATGGCAAATTCGCTTGACGAGGTAAGGTAAACTATTTTCCCTCCGTATCCTTCGCGCCTCAGCATAAGACCGAGATCGATGCCGTCTACGTGCGGCATAACTATATCAAGGAGGTAAACGTCATAGCCTCCGTTTTTTCTTGCCGATTCCATAACGTCCTCGGCGTGTGAAAATACGGATACCGATACACCGTTCTGCGGATTTTTTGCGGCATATTCGTTTACCGCTTCAAGTGCATCCGCGCGGCAAAGGTCGTTATCATCGCATATAGCAATTTTCATAGAAGCATCTCCCTTCTTTAGTGACATTTTAACATAAGGAATTTAAAAAGTCTATACCGAAGTTATCCAACACGGCTAAATTTGCGCAAAAACGGCTGAATTTACACACTGTGCGCAAAAGCGGAAAGCTTGTGCTATAATCCCAAATGTAAAAAATCATGGAGGATTTAGTATGGAAAGGATAAAGGTTGCCGTTTGCGGAAAACTCGACACCGCCTGCAGTGTACTGCGGGAGGAGGGAGTTTCGCATATAGACAGCTACAGTGACGCTCTTGACCTCGCTTTTAAGATCAAACAGGGCGCCGAGTATCATCTGATACTTATCCTCGCGCCCTGCGGAGAGGGACTTATCGAAACGGAATACCCCTACCGCACGCGCATGCAGGGCGATTGGCAGAAGGTTCCCGTAAGGCTTTTAAACGAGCCGGCTTGCCACTCGGCACTCGTGGAGCTGAAAAGCACGGTACGCGGTATAGCAAAACAGCTTGAGCTGTGCTGACGGCCGAAAAGAACCCTTATAAGATACTAAGGAGAACAACAATATGAAAAAACGAATTTTTTGTATGCTTATCGCCATCGTGATGGTGGTGGGACTTGTGCCGGGATTTGCCGTTACGGTGCGTGCGGCGGACGGCACTACTTGGGACGGTACCGCAGCGGCGACCGCTTATGCAGGCGGAACAGGTACGGAAGCTGACCCCTACATCATCGCAACTGCCGGACAGCTGATTTATCTCAGAGATCAGGTGAACGGCGGTCAATCGTACAACGGAAAGTATTTCCGACTGGATGCCGACCTTGATATGAACAGCAAGTCCTTCGGCGATGCGATCGGCAATACTAAAAACTACGTAGATAAATACTTTAATGGACATTTTGATGGAAATGGCCATAAGATCAGCAACCTGACAATCGGAAATAGCAATGGCTACAGCGCTTTGTTTGGCAACGTTGGTTGGAACAATCAAGAGGTTGTAATCAAAAATCTCACACTTGTCAATGTCGATGTCACCCGCACAGCGACAAACTATGGTGCCGCTGCTTTGGTTGGTAACGCAGGATATCTCAAACTCGAAAAATGCACTGTTGAAAGCGGCAAGGTTCAGACCAATGGTTATACTGCCGGAGGATTTATTGCAAGTGCGGGTGCGTATAATGCAATCAGTCTGACTATTATTGACTGTGTAAACAAGGCTGATATCACACAGACAGGCGATACCGGAAACGGTACCGGCGGTATTGTTGGTTGGGGATGCAATGGCAATGGCAATGGCGTCACGACAATTACTGGTTGTATCAACGAAGGTGATGTGAGCGGCAGATCATATGCTGCCGGTATTGTCGGGAACGCATTTGCTGCTACTGTTGCAAAATGCGCAAACTATGGTGATATCTCCGCAAGCGGCACGTCCGGTGGAACATACGCTAAGACTGCCAAGGCTGCAAGTATTTTGGTTTCCGGAGCAGATGAGGTTACTACGATAGAAAACTGCTACAATGTCGGCAACATATCCAGTAATGGCACAACGTCCAGTGGTGCCATGAATGCTGGTGGTGCAGCCGGTATAGCGGCTTTTAACAAGTCAAGTTCCGTCCAAAAGAAGATCATCAACTGCTATAATGTGGGAACTGTGACGAGCGGTTATGGTTATCCTATTGGGCTGCGCAGCACCTCTATAGAGAATGCATTTTATTTAAAAACGTCGAGCATGAATAATTCCAAAGCCACCCAGAAGACCGCAGCGGAATTTGCAGACGGCACGGTCTACAACCTGTTGCAGGGTGCCAATACCGATCAGGTCTGGGGACAGACCATCGGCACGGACAATTATCCTGTGTTCTATAACGGCAGCAATATTCCGTCCACATCCACCCCCGCCACCATCACCTTCCACGCCAACAACGGCACGGGTGGGACCGACAGAAAAACGGCAGCGGTAGGAAGCCAGTACACGCTTGGCTGCGACGTTTTTGCATACGGCAAGTGTGAGATCGAAAGCTGGAACACCGAGGCTGACGGAAGCGGAACGTCCTATGCGCCCGGCGAATCCTTCGATATAACGGGGGATACGGCGCTGTATGCGCAGTGGGTGCTTCCTCTGAATACGCTTGCGGGCTTTACGGAGGCAGATTATGAATGGTCCGGCAACGCAAGCGCGCCCTATACTTTCAAAATGAAGAACGGCGCGGTGCTTTATGCAAGGATCGTGTTCCCTGCAGAGAGCGGTACCGACAAGCTGACTTTCACAGTCGATGGCGACTGCGTTGTAAAGGGAAGCCTTTCCTTTGCGACCGGCTCATACGGTTACAGCACAGTGAAGCTTGACATGACCGTAAACGGTAATGGCAGTCTTGAGATATACGAGCTTCAAGGCACCGGCCAAAACGATGATCAGCTTACTGTTCTGACAGATATGACCGTTGTTTCAAGCTATTTCTGCATTGGCGCAAGTGCCGGAATGGACAGCCGCCTTGTGATAAAGGATGCAACCTTAACTCTGCACGGCCTTTCACTTCTCCAGCACCTCACAATGGAAGGCGAAGCAGAGCTTAAGATCAACGGAACCGCTTCCTTCCATTCGGCTCCCGTTATTACTCTCAGCGACAGCTCTGTTATACGCATCAGTGGTGACGGAACAAGCAGTGTTTTATACAAGGAAGGCACTGCAGACAATTCTCACTTCGATGCACTGATAACCGACGGATGGCTTCCCGAGGGATATAGCTTTGTAGAAGAAAACTACGGATATTATCTCTATGATAATACAAACACTCTCGAAACAGATGCCATAACCATTATGAAGGATCGGTATACCGTTACCTATTACGCGGACGAGGACGCAAAGAACGCAAACTCCGTATATACAACGGAGACTGTAATCAAAGGCAAGAGCATAACCGTTGCAGCTGCACCCGATAAGGCAGGTTACGTATTCAAAGGCTGGAGCAACGGAACCGATACCAAGGACGCAGGCTCAAGCTACACCGTAAACGGCGACACAGTGTTTGTCGGTCAGTGGGAGGCTCGCAGCTATTCTTACACCGTAAGCTACGATCTTAACGGCGGAAGCGGAAGCGGTTACGGAGACGAGACCGTAAGCGGCAATACGGTGATAAACGTTAAGGGCGCTCCTACGCGCCGCGGATACGGATTTGCGGGATGGTTGGCTGACGGCGTTCCTTACAGCGCAGGCGACTCCTATACCGTAACGGATGATGTTACCTTTGTCGCACAGTGGACGGAGCTTAACACAGTGACCGTAAGATATGAGGCGGATCCTTGGTATGGCGGAACCCTTTCGCAGACCGAGGAAGTGTTCACCCTTTCCGGTTCTGCCGGCACCATTAACGTGGGCGGTGTTACCGTAACTCCCGAAAACGGTTGGTTTGCCACCAAGTGGGTCAACGAATACGGTGCTACCGTAAGCTACGGCGAAACACTTGGTAATATTGAGATAGACGTAAACAGCGGAGACGTGATCGTCTACAAGGTAAAGCTCGGCTTTGCATCTACCCCCACACC
>JAZQFL010000244.1:0-3389 GCA_045539485.1 Eubacteriales bacterium | reverse complement strand
GTCGCCATAGCCGATGAGGTCTGCTCTGCCGCGTCGAGCGAGCTGCTCGCGCAAAAATTCTGCGTTCTCGGGCTTTCCCGATTGCAGAAGGGCTCTCTGCAATCTTTTGTCCTCCGCGTTCGTGGGGACGAAAATTTCCTTGCCTGAGAGCGGATCGATGCCCGTGTAATACATAACCGTTGAAACGGTACCGGGAGTAGGATAGAAATCCTGCACCTGCTCGGGGTTCATTCCGCATCCGCGCAAAAAGAGCGAAAGCTCGATAGCATCGTCAAGCTTAGAGCCTGGGTGGCTTGACATAAGGTAGGGAACAAGGTACTGCTCAAGCCCCGCTTCCTTGGAATACTGCAAAAACTCCTTTTGGAATGCCTTGTAAACTCCAAAGTTCGGCTTGCCCATTGCGTTCAGCACTCTTGTACTGCAATGCTCGGGCGCAACCTTCAGCTGACCGCTTACGTGGTCGCGTACAAGCTTCTTAAAGAAGCGCTTGTCCTTATCGAGCATAAGATAATCAAATCTGATTCCCGAGCGGACAAAAACCTTTTTAACACCGGGAATGCGCTCAGCCTCGGAAAGTATGTCAAGATATTCGCTGTGGTCGACCTTCAGATTTTTGCAGGGAGTGGGCGCAAGACAGCGTCTGTCCTTGCATACTCCGTGCTTTACCTGCTTTTCGCAGGCGGGTGCGCGGAAGTTTGCCGTGGGGCCTCCGATATCGTGGATATAGCCTTTAAAGTCGGGCAAACGAGTTATCTTTTCGACCTCTGTAAGCACGCTTTCCTTGGAGCGGCAACGCACGGCTCTGCCTTGGTGGAAGGTAAGCGCGCAGAAATTACATTCACCGAAGCATCCGCGGTTATGTGTTACGGAGAATTTGACCTCCTCAAGCGCGGGAACACCGCCGAGACTGTCATAGCTCGGGTGCCAAGCGCGTGCGTAGGGAAGCGAATATACCTTATCAAGCTCTTTCTGCTCCAGCGGGAACTGCGGAGGCTCGCATACAAGTACCTTATCGCCGTATCCCTCGCAAAGAGGCTTGCCCGTTATTGCATCTTGGTTTTCGTATTGGATCTTAAAGGCGTTTGCGTATGCCTTTTTGTTTTGCTTAAGATCGTCGTATTCGCCTATGAAAATAGCATTTTCCGGAGTTTTGTCCGTGTTTTTTACAAGATATGCCGTGCCTCTTACTCCGCGTATCTTCTTTACGGGAACACCGCGCTCAAGAAGATGGGCAAGCTCAAGTATGGTCTTTTCTCCCATACCGTAGGAAACAATGTCCGCACGGCTGTCAACAAGCACACTGCGGCGTACCGTGTCGCTCCAATAATCATAATGGGCAAAACGGCGGAGGGAAGCTTCAAGGCCGCCGATGATTATCGGCACGTCTCCGTAAGCCTCGCGTATTTTGTTGCAATAGACGATAACGGCACGGTCGGGGCGAAGTCCCGCTTTCCCTGCCGGAGAGTAATAATCATATTTTCTGCGGTGCTTGGAAACGGAGTAGTGCGCCACCATGGAGTCAATGTTTCCCGAGGAAACAAGAAAGCCGAGCTTAGGGCGTCCGAACTCTTTAAAAGCGTCGGTAGTCCTCCAGTCCGGCTGTGAGATGATAGCGCAGGTAAAGCCGTGTGCTTCCAGGTAACGGCAAATGACCGCACAGCCGAATGACGGGTGGTCAACGTAAGCGTCGCCGCAGACATAAACGAAATCGGGCGTTTCAATGCCGCCCGCGCGGGCCTCCTCCCTTGTAAGAGGGAAGAAGGCCGCGCACTTATCCTGCTTATTCATTTTATTCCTTTCGGAAGGGTCATCGTTCGACCTCTTCCATTATATAGGCCTCAAGGATGTCGCCTTCCTTGATATCGTTGAACTTTTCAAGACCGATACCGCATTCATAGCCCTGATTTACCTCACGGGCATCGTCCTTAAATCTCTTAAGGGAGGATATCTTGTCTTCAAATATAACAACACCGTCGCGTACTACGCGGATCATCGCGTTTCTGGATACCTTACCGTCCTGAACGTAAGAGCCTGCAATGGTACCGACATTGGGAACGCGTATGGTTCTTCTTACCTCTGCGTGTCCGAGAACAACTTCCTTAAATTCGGGAGCAAGCATACCCTTCATTGCCGCCTCAACCTCTTCGATGCACTCGTAGATGATGCGGTAGGTACGAATTTCAACTCCCTGACGCTCGGCAGAGTCGATAGCTGTCTTATCGGGACGTACGTTAAATCCGATAATGATAGCACCGGATGCAGCGGCAAAGCTTACATCGCCTTCGGTAATTCCGCCTGCAGCGCTGTGGATAACGTTGACCTTGACCTCGTCATTGGAAAGCTTAACGAGAGAAGCCTTAACTGCCTCGGCAGAACCGCCCACGTCAGCCTTAACGATGATGTTGAGGTCCTTAACACCCTCGGAGATACGGGTGAAGAGAGCATCAAGAGAAACACGGCTGTTTTCCTTGAACTGCTCCTCCTTTGCGGTAGAACGGCGCTGTTCCGCAAGAGTACGTGCCATCTTTTCGTCTTCTACAGCATTAAATTCGTCGCCCGCCTCGGGAACCTCGGAAAGACCGATGATCTCAACGGGAACGGAGGGACCTGCCTCTTTGAGAAGCTTGCCCTTGTGGTCTGTCATTGCGCGTACTCGTCCAACGGATGTACCTGCAATAACGATATCACCCGCGTGGAGAGTACCGTTCTGTACAAGCACGGTCGCAACGGGTCCGCGGCCCTTGTCAAGCTTAGCCTCGATAACGATACCCTTTGCGTGGCGGTTGGGGTTAGCCTTAAGCTCCTTAACCTCAGCAACAAGAAGTACGTTTTCAAGCAGCTCGTCGATACCCTGGTGGGTAAGTGCGGAAACGGGACAGCAGATAGTGTCTCCGCCCCATTCTTCGGGAAGGAGATCGTATTTAGTAAGTGCCTGCTTTATAGCATCGGGGTTAGCGGAGGGCTTATCCATCTTGTTTATTGCAACGATGATATCAACGCCTGCCTGCTTTGCGTGGTTGATAGCCTCAACGGTCTGGGGCATGATACCGTCATCAGCCGCAACAACAAGTATTGCGATATCGGTAGCCTGTGCACCTCTTGCACGCATTGCGGTGAAGGCAGCGTGACCGGGGGTATCGAGGAAGGTGATGTCCTTGCCGTTGATCTTGACGCGGTAAGCACCGATGTGCTGGGTAATGCCGCCTGCCTCGCCTTTTGTCACGCTGGTGTGGCGAATGGCATCGAGCAGTGACGTTTTACCATGGTCAACGTGTCCCATAACGACGACGATGGGACTGCGTTCGACCAGATCTTCTTCTTTATCTTCCTCTGCTTCAAACAAACGCTCTTCGATGGTAACGACAATTTCACGCGTCACTTTTGCGCCA
>JAZQFL010000243.1:0-7416 GCA_045539485.1 Eubacteriales bacterium | reverse complement strand
CTTTTGAGCGTATATATAAAAAACCACCGCAGTATACAGCATTTACTCCATACCGTGTTTGCCCTATCGGTGCACATTCCGATCATCAGCTTGGTAAGATTACGGGATTTGCTATCAATAAGGGTATTCATATCGCCTACGGTCCCAAAGAAAACGGAGTAATAGAGATTCAATCATTGCAGTTCGAAAAAAGAGCGCAGTGGTATGTTGAGGCTACCCCCAAAACCAAAGAAAACGATTGGGCAGATCATCTGCGCGGTGCGACGATTGCGCTTCATAAGCGTTATCCCCTTCGTCGAGGACTTTGTGCGGTTTTGGATGGAGAGCTTCCCATTGGCGGACTATCTTCATCTGCCGCTGTTATTATCACCTATTTGTCTGCACTTTGCAAAATGAACGGAATAGAACTCTCTCCCGAAGAATTGATTACCATTTCCAAGGAAGCTGAAAATAAATACGTTGGTGTAGCTTGCGGCAAGCTTGATCAGTCGTGTGAAGTTTACTGTAAAAAAGATCATCTGCTTTACATGGATCTACAGGATGATACATACGAGCTTATTCCTCAAACCGCGCAGATGAAGCCGTATAAATTTGCCATCTTTTTCAGCGGGCTGGAACGCAGTCTTGCGGGTTCAGCCTTTAATATGCGTGTTGATGAATGCAGAAGTGCCGCCTATGCGCTCAAAGCGTATGCCGGTATGGAGTACGGAAAATTTGAGGAAACCAATCTTCGTGATGTTCCTCGCTCGGTTTATGAAGAGTACAAGGACAGGCTTCCCGAAAACTGGAGAAAACGTGCTGAGCATTGGTACACCGAGTTTGATCGTGTGCAAAAAGGTGCAGAGGCTTGGCGCAATGGCGATATTGAAGCATACGGTGAGCTTTCCTTCGAAAGCGGGCACAGTTCCATTTATAATTGGGAAACGGGATCTCCCGAGCTTATCAAGCTGTATGAGATAATGACCGAAACAAAAGGTATCTACGGGGGTCGTTTCTCAGGTGCAGGATTTAAGGGGTGCTGTCTTGCAATTATCGATCCTGCATACGAGGAAAGCATCATTGAGACTGTGACAAAAGAATACTTAAAGGCATTCCCGCATCTTGTTGGTAAGTATTCGGTACATATTTGCGAAAGCGCAGATGGAGTGAAATTATGAAGTGTTTGATTTTGGCTGCCGGCTATGCCACAAGGCTTTATCCATTGACAGAGAATTTTCCCAAGCCTTTGTTGCAGGTTGGAGAAAAGACTATCCTTGATTGGCTGATTGACGATATTGATACTGCAAACACAGTCGATGAATATATTGTGATCTCTAATCATAAATTCGCCGCACATTTTGAAAATTGGTCAAAAACCAAGCGCCAAAAGGTTACTGTTGTTGATGACGGAACAAGCACAAATGAAACTCGTCTCGGTGCAGTTAAAGACATTCAATTCGCCATCGATAAGCTCGGCATTGATGACGATATGCTTATTATTGCCGGCGATAACGTTCTTGATTTCAGCTTGACGAAGTTTATTGCGTATGCAAAACAAAAACAGACGTCTTGTATTATGCGTTATTATGAGCCGGATGATAAAAAGCTTCTGAAATGCGGCGTAGTAACAATTAACGATAATGAGAAGATCGTTAATATGACGGAAAAATCTCCGACGCCCGCAACGCATTGGTGCTGCCCTCCGTTTTATTATTACACCAAAGAAGATGCAAAACTCGTGCAAACAGGGATTGAGTGCGGTTGTGGAACAGATGCACCCGGAAGTTTTATTGCTTGGCTTTGCACTCAAACAACGGTGCACGCAATGGAAATGCCCGGAAAACGGTATGATATTGGAAATCTCGAAAGCTATGAAAAAGTAAAATCCGAATATAAGGGAATTACACGATAGGTTTATCAAGGAGTAAGCATTATGGATCAAGGAACAATTCAAATACTTTTTGTTTTGTTGCGTTCTGCGATTTGCGGCTATGAGCTGACAGAGGCGGAAAAGGAGGCTGTGCGCGGTGCTGATGCGGAGAAGCTCGGTGCGCTTGCAAAGCTGCACGATCTTTCGCATCTGCTTGCGTATGGGCTGGATAAAAACGGTCTCTCTGACGGAGATGCCAAAAACAAGGTGTTTATGGCGGCCTTTATGTGCGAGCAGCTTAATTATGAGCTTGATTGCCTTTGCGCAGAGCTTGAAAAGGCGAAAATACCCTTCATACCGCTTAAAGGCTCTGTTATCCGAAAGTATTATCCCGAGCCGTGGATGCGAAATTCCTGTGATATAGATGTGCTTGTTCGCGAAAGCGATCTTGATGCAGCTATCTCCGCCCTTACCTCCGCTCTTGGATATACTGTAGGAGAGCGTTGGACGCACGACGTTCCTCTGACAAGTCCATCCGGTGTGCATGTCGAACTTCATTTTGACCTCGTCGAGGATTATTATGCACACTCGGCGCATTCAGTTCTTTCAGATGTGTGGAGCCATGTCGCACCTGATTCTGAGGGAGCGTACCGCCATTCGATGAGCGATGCCGCATATTATTTTTATCACATAGCCCACATGGCAAAGCATTTTGAGAACGGAGGCTGCGGTGTTCGCCCGTTTCTTGATATTTGGATACTTGAAAACCGAATCGAGTATAGCGGCTCCGATCGCGATGCGCTTCTTGAAAAGGGCGGTCTTCTGAAATTTGCCGAAAGCTGCCGAAAGCTGAGCGCGCATTGGTTTGACGTCGCCAAGGCAGACGAGCTTACTTTGCAGATGGCGGATTACATACTGCGCGGAGGGGTGTACGGAAGCGTAGAAAACGGCTTTGCCGCCAAAAAGGGTAAGAAAGGCGGACGGTTCGGATATATTTTTTCTCGTCTGTTTCCGCCTTTTTCCGTGATGCACTCACGCTTTCCCGTTCTTAAAAAATGCCCCTTGCTTCTACCTGTTTTTTGGGTATACAGAGTTATACTTATGTTCAAAGAAGGCAGGTTTTCTACCACCGCTACCGAACTGAAGCTTGCTTCCTCTCTATCGAACGATACGGCTGCGGCGGCCGAGCGGTTTATGACGGACATCGGTCTTTAATATAAAGGATAGATAGTATGAGTACAGAGATAGTAAAAAACGGTGAAGTTTATTCCGTGCTTGTTGACGGTGTAGCTGTGGCAAGTGTTGTTTCTGTTGCGGGTGCTGAGGATAGCTTTGTCCGCCTTTCGGATACCGCGTTCTTTTGGACGCGCAGGGTAAGCGAGCCTACAGTTAATATGCGTATGGAGCTTGTTACCTGCGAGACACCTACCTTTACAATGGTTCCTTCTGTAAGCTATAACGGAAACGGATGGGGAACCACGCCCGAATACGTAGGCGACCGTGCCGAGGACGGCACTCCCTGGTCTTTTTCCTGGCACAGAGTAACCATTCCTTCCTGCACATTTTCCGCAACGCCCGTTGGTTCCGTTGCGCTTATGGCGGAGGCGGGCGAGGATACAGCCTGCTCGCTTTACCGCGAGGCAGATAAGGAAAAGCACGTTGTTATATATCCCGAGGAAGAAAAGCCGAAAACGCTTCAGCGCCACTTCTGGGGAGAAGCATATCAGGGAGAGGGCAGACCGCGTACCGAATTTACCGCAATAATTCTTGCGTACCCCTATGAGGATAAGCCCATCCGCTACGACGGACTGCTTGATTTCGCTTGGCGCTATTACGGACACGCGCTTGACGTGCCCATGCAGCCCGAGCGCATATATGATCTTGGCATAACTTATACCCGCTATCTGTATCAGAAGATGCAGGACGGCTTTTCCGGCTTCGTTAGCGGTGCACAGTGGTTCCGCGGTAACTGGACGTATCAGAAGAATAACGGCCGTTTCGGCCTCAGCTGGGTCGGTCAGTCTGCTTCTATGGCAAACGCAATGATCTATCACTATCTGCAGACAGGCGATAAGGAAGCGCTTGAAATGGGTATCGGCGCGCACGATGCTTGGCTCAAATTCGGTAAGCGAGAATGCGGACTGCTTGACGCGTCTATCGACTATGGTGAATGGCGCAAAAAGATATATCCGCCCGATTACGAGCCCGACCCTTGGCAGCTCGGTGAAGCGCAGTATGAGGATCACAAGGCGTACGGCAAGAGAAAATTCCGCCGTGACGAAAACGGTGTTATCCAGCTGCAGATAGATGCCTGCAACAGCGGCGGCGGTGCAGAGAATTATTTTGAAGCATACGACCTTGCAAAAAAGGCGGGCATTGACAGACCCGAATATCTTGAAGCCGCTTACGGAATTCTTGATTTTGCCCTCACTCAGCAAAATGAGGAGGGAAGATACGCAAAAAGCTGGAAGGCGGACGGCTCGGTGCTTTCCGCAAACGGAACCATCGGCTGTTTCCTTATCCTTCCCATGCTTCAGGCATATCAGCGCTCGGGTGATAAAAAGTATTACGATTCCGCCATCCGCGCCTTCGATTACTATTACGGCGCACTTGAACGCGACGGCTTTACCACCGCAGGCGCGCTTGATACGTATTGTATCGACAAGGAATCCGCGAGTCCCCTCTTGCGCGACTCGCTTGCGCTGTACGATATGACGGGCGAGGAGAAGTACATAACCGCATCCGAGAACATTGCGCATTATCTTTCCACTTGGCTTATGCACTATACGGTAGATTACCCCAAGGATTCGGTGCTTGGCAAGATGGGTTACGATACCTTCGGTTCCACCTCCGTCAGCACTGCACATCAGGCACTTGACCAGTACGCGTTGCGCGACGTTATCTCCTTTTTGCATCTTGCTGAGATAACGGGCAAAAAGCAGTGGCACGAAAAGGCACTTGTGTTCTATGCAAATGCATCCCAGTGCATTTCCGACGGCACGATGTACGTAAACGGCAGAGTCCGTCCCGCAGGCTCTCAGGACGAGGCGATCTTCCACACCCGTTGGGGCCGCCACGGCGTACCGCCCTTTATGCCCTCCCAGTGGCTTCCCGCTTGGCCCACCGCATTCCGATTGGAGATACTCCGTTGGTACGAGGGAAAATGGGACATTTTCCGCCGCGGAATCGACGGCATTGAGAACGCAATCGAGCATATATAATAAGATTGACCCCGATGCGGCTTAACGCATCGGGGATTTTTCACTTGACCGCAAGAGCCTGCGGCGGTACAATGTAATTATTAAACGAACAGTTGATTGATTTGATAGGTTTTATTTGATATAATACACTTGTTTACAAAAGCAAACGGAGGTGAAAATATGTGCGAAAAGCTTCAATCGGCGGCCTTTGCCTTTAAGACCGCGTGGAGGATAAATAAAAAGGTCTTTCTCATGTGGCTTACTGCAAGTGTTGTACTGTCCGTACTGCCCGCAATTGTTCTTGTTCTTAACCGAAACGTAATATCCGTACTTTCCGCATTCCTTGCTACGGGGCAGGGTGAGTTTTCCAACGTTGCGGGAAGTATTCTGCTTCTCGGGCTCTTTATTGCCGTAAACGGACTCTCCTCCCGTGTTAATCAGGATCTCGTATATATGATGATGTACGATACCTATTACTACGGTATGGGCGTGGAGTTTATGAACAAGCGCCAGAAGGTCAGCCGCGAGTATCTGCTTGACAAAGCGGTGCGTGACGAGATGCAGTCCACCTCTATGAAGTACTCTACCCTCAATTCTTTTATGACGGGACTTGTAGCACTCTCGGGTCAGATAATATCCTCGGTCTCTCTGCTTATCGTTGCGGCTTCAGTTTCCTTCGTTATTTTCGCAATTGCCGCCGCATATATGGTGTTTATCGTTATATACAATATGCGCTGTTCGGATAAGATGCACGAAAAGTATGAGATATACGACAGGGCGCGCACACGTGCAAATTACTATCAGACGATGCCCAAAAATCCGGGACTTGCCAAAGAGGTACGCATTTACGAATCGCGCGACGATATTATAAAGCAGTGGCGCGAGTCCTATGCCTATATCGAAGAGCACGATATGAAGCGCACAAAGCAAAAGGCACGCCAACCGCTGTTTTCGGGACTCATATTCTATTTCTGTATGGCGGCTATACTGTGCTATGCCATATTTGCGGTTGCAGATAAGAAAATGACGGCAGATGTGTTTTTGATGGTATATTCGCTCTCGGGCAGTCTTTCCGGTGCAATCTCGGGAATCTCAAAGAGCATAGGCGAGCTTTCGTGGGCACTGTTTGAGCTTTCGCGCCAGCGGCGCTTGCTCTTTTCCGCGCCCGAGCGTGTGGATAACCCCGATCCGCGCGAGCTTGATGCGGACTGTGATACAGTTTATGAATTTAAAAACGTAACCTTCGGCTACGATCCCGAAAAACCGGTATTGAAGGACGTCAGCTTCAAGATAAAAAAGGGCGAAAACGTTGCCCTTGTCGGATATAACGGCAGCGGAAAGACCACGCTTACCAATCTGATGCTCGACAGCTACCGCCCACAGCGGGGCGAGGTGCTTTTTTACGGGCATCCCATTAGCGAATACCGCTACGATGACGTTAAAAAGCAGATAGGCGTTTTCTTTCAGCAGTGCTTTATCTTCCATTCCAGCCTCCGCGATAACGTAGGCTACGGCTGTGTTGAGGAGATACATAATGAGGAAAAAATAAGAGAAGCGATACGTGCGGGAGGCGCAGAAAAAGTAGTAAGCCGCCTGCACAGCGGTATAGACACTTGGTTACACCGCCACATCCGTCCCGACGGAGTTGCGCTTTCGGGAGGGGAGGCACAGCGCGTTTGTATCTCCCGTACTCACATGAGCGGTGCGCCCGTGATGATATTCGACGAGCCCGCAGCAGCCCTTGATCCCATTGCTGAAATGGAGCAGTTTGAGGAGATAAAAAAGAAGATAGCGGGAAGAACGTCCGTGCTTATCTCCCACCGTGTAGGATTTGCACGGCTTGCTGACAGAATACTTGTTATGGACGGCGGCAGAGTGGTCGAGGACGGCACGCACGATGAATTGATGTCAAAGAACGGTGTTTACGCAAAGTTTTTCACCGAGCAGGCAAAATGGTATGAGGGGGGAGGGAATGGATAATGAAAAAGAATAAAACTCCCAAGCTCACCTTCTCGCACGACTTGCACGTGATCCGTGAGGATATGCCAAAGCTCTCGTTTTCCGAGACGATTCGGGTCATACGTAAGGCGCTTGCGGTCAGCCTGAAAACGAAAACTCCGCTTTCGTTTACGGTTGCTCTTCTCGGATTTGCATTTGCTTTCCTGCCCGCCCTCATATCCTCTGTGTTAAAGCTTTTTACGGACGAGATACAGACTATGGCAACGGGCGGAGCTTACGAAATGCGCTACGTGCTGATGCTTTTCGGTGCATTAATACTTTTGCACGTCGTACAGGTGTGCTTTACCTTTATTTCCGATTACAGCCGCGGGTGCGACAGTATCCGCACACAAAAGTATTTAAGCAAGT
>JAZQFL010000242.1:0-12505 GCA_045539485.1 Eubacteriales bacterium | reverse complement strand
CCTCGTAGAGCTTTTGCAGTACCTCAAGGCTCTTTTCCATCGGCATCTTGTATTTTTTACCGAGCATGCTCTGCAGCTTTGAAAGGGAGTAGAGCTTACCGGGCTGAAGCGTGTCGCGCTTCTTTTTTACGGATGTTACGGTTGCCGTTTCCGCATTATAGCGCTCGCACAGCTTTTTTGCATCCTCAAGCTTATCTGCGGCAAATTTTTCCTTGCTTACAAGCTCAACGGCCTCGCCGTTGGTCTTTTCACAGCTGCGTATAACGTAGTACTTTTCGGGTACGAAATTACGTATCGCCATATCGCGGTCGTAGATAGCCTTGACTATCGGCACGATGACCCTGCCGACGCGCAGAAGCGAGCCTGTTTTTAAGGTTGCGTAGCGCGTAAGATTAACGCCGTACAGCCAGTCGATATACGTGCGGGCAAAGCCCTCGTTTGCAAGATTGTCGTACTCGCTGTCCGAGCGCATTTCTTCAATTGCGGCTTTAATGGTCTGCGGGGTCTGGTCGGGGAGCCACAGACGGCACACGGGCTTTTTCTCCACGTCGCGCATTGCGTTATCAACGCAAAGACGCACGATTATCTCACCCTCGCGGTCGGAGTCGCCCGCGTTTACTATGGTCGTAACGTCATCTCTTCTGCAAAGCGCGCGGATAACGCCGAACTGCCTCTCCACGCCCGCATCGGGCTTTTTATCGGCACCGCTTCGGATGCGGAATTTAAATTCCTCGAGGAAGCACGGCAGATTATCCATCGTCCAGCGCTGTCCCTCGGTGCCGGGGGTGTATTCCTCGATATCGCACAGCGAAAAAAGGTGACCGAATGCCCAGGTGATAAGGTACTCACCGCATTCAAGGTAACCGTTTTTCTTATTTGAATTGCCGATAGCGCCCGCTATGTTGCGCGCAAGGCTCGGCTTTTCCGCGATTATGAGGATCATAAGCTGTCCGCCTTTGTGAAGATACCTTTTTCATTTTACCACAAAGGTGCAGTTTTGGCAAGGCTTTTTTGAATGCGGAAAGCATATATAAAACGGCGCAGTATATGAAGACTGCAAGTGCTATTCGCGAGAAAAGCTCCGCGCCCTCTGGAAGGGGCGTGATGCGCAGAGAAAAGGCATTCACCGCGCGCGTGGCAAGAAATACAGCCGCAAAGGGCACTCCCACAGCGCGGAGAGGGTCGATGCGGGCACTTGTTGCCTCTAATACCTTCGTTAGGCTGAGGGCGGTATTTATTACCTCACAGCCGATGATTATGTAAAGATATGCGGAAATGCCGTATTTTGGTATAAGCAGGGCAACAAGAACAACGCTCAGCGATGCATCAAAGATGTTCACACCCATGGAGTACACCTGCTTGCCGATGCCCTTCAGTATTCCGTCGCAGACCGTGTCGCAATACATTATCGGTATAAGCAGTGAAAGCGCGCGGATGTATGAGCCCGCCTCGGTATCGGGGTAGAGCAGAGAAGCGATATTGTATGCCTCCGCCGCCATTATTCCCGCAACGCAAACGGCAAAAAGCAGAATGGAGTATATTGCTTTTTCCGTGAGCCGCGCAAGGCGCGCTTTGTCGTTTGAAGCGTAGCATTCCGTCATTTCGGGGACAAGCAGGCTTGCAAAAGCCGTTGAGAATGCGGCAGGGTAGAGTACAACGGGCAACGCCATTCCCTGCAAAACTCCGTAGGCGGCAAGGGCGCTTTCGTGTGCAAGGCCGTGCTTTTTCAGCCCTCGCGGTATCAGCATGTGCTCCACCGTAACAAGCGCGGAGCGCACGTAAGCGGAAAGCGCAACGGGAAAAGCAATGGAAAAAAGCATACGCATGCTTCCGTTATCGTCGGACGAGCGGTTTTTTCTGCTTTTGTCAAGCAGGTAAAAGAGCCACGCAAAAACTACGGATGCGCTTTCCGCAAGCGCACCGCCCAGCACCAGAGCAAGGCAGGCGTATTCTATGCCCGATGGGAGTAGGACCGTGAGCAGGGAAACGGAAAGAAATATCTTTATCCCTTGCTCAAAAAGCATGGCGGCGGCATTCTTCCACGTACGGCGAACGGCGCAGAAATAGCCGTTAAAGCACGAGGAGAGCGCGATAAACGGCAGACTTACGGCAAAAACGCGGATGCTTTTTACCGTACGGATATCGGAAAGCAAGCTTCTTCCTATAAAATCAGCTCCGAAAAACAGCAGGCAAAACGCAAGCGTGCCGAAAAAAGCGGCATAAGCAAGTGCGCGCGCCATCTCTTTTTTTACCGAGCCGCCGCGTGCAAGCGCTTCCGCCACCGTGCGCGTAACGCCGAGGTTTATGCCCGAGGTCGCAAAGGTCACGGAAAAGGCATACACGCTTGTTATCAGCGTGTAAAGCCCCATTCCCGCCGAGCCTATCTTTACCGTTATATATGAATTGAAGCTGACAGCCACGGTGCGCATAATAAGCGATACCGCCGTCATCACGAGTGTGTCAGTAAAAAATCTTCTTGTTTTTGTCAAAATAAAAACCTCCCGTTCCATACAATGTATGAAACGGGAAATCTGAAAATGTATGTTAAATTAAAGCTCGGGTACTGTGTCGCTGTTTTTCTGGATATGAGCTTCTATTATCCGCATTTCCTGATTGCCGAGGATAGCTTCAAGCTGAACGGCGGTGCTTGCATTATCGTAGGTGAGATAATGCAGGCGCAGGACGTCGTTTTCGGCAAGCGCGGGGGAGATGTGCTTAACACCCTCTCTGTGCACGGAAAGCACCGAGCACGTGGGCGGCCACATTATATCGTGTATCTCCTTGCCAACGGCAAAGGAATCCTCCTTGACGGTAAGCTCCGCTTCTACTACGGTTGCAGTCTTTCCCTTATGTGCTTTTTCCGTTTTATTTTCAATAACCGTGTCGGTAAATGCGGTAACACCCAGTGTTTCAACTGTTATGTAAGCTATTGCGGCGCCGAGTATTACGGGAAGTGCGTTTTCAAGTCCGCTTAACGCCTCAATGGCAAATGCAATGCTCATAAGCGGGGTGCGTGCACTTGCGCTCATAAAGGAGGTCATACCCACGGCAACGGCAACAGAGAAATATTCCTTCGGCAGAATGCCCGCTTCGGTAAGCGGTATAGCGCAAAGCGCGCCTATTATTGCGCCGAATGCAAGCGTGGGAACGAAAAGACCGCCCGTTATGCCTGAGTTGTTCGCAACAAACAGAAGGAGCGCGCGTATGCAGAACGCAAGGATGAGAATATACCATACTCCCTTACCCAAAAGCAGTTCATCTGCAAGGTCGTGCCCCGTTCCGAGCGCAAAGGGCATAAAATAGCCTATAACGGCAACGGAGACGAAAATGCACGCGGTTTTTACAAAGAAAGGAATGCTCCGCAGCTTTGCGGAGATAAGCTTGCCGACAGCGTTGTATGCCTTTGTGAATACCGCAGCGCCAAGCCCGCAGGCAACACCGATAAATAAAGCGCACCATGCGTATTGCAGGGGCATCGGGGAGACGCCTTCCAGCTCAAAAAGGCTGAATCTTGTATTTGTGATACTGCAAAGGTGGTAGGATATCGCCGTGCCCGTAATTACGGAGCAGGCAGAGGTGATGAATATCATCGGCGAGAATCGGCGGTGTGCCTCCTCAAACGCGAACAGTATCCCCGAAAGCGGTGCGGCTGTTGCGGCTGCAAAGCCCGCGCAGGCACCGCCCGTCATTATGTATCTTTCCCATGCAGGGTGGTTTTTTGCAAAGGCGCGTACCGTGCCCTTGCCCATTGCGGTTCCCATTTGCACGCTGGGGCCCTCGTTGCCGAGGGGGATACCGCAGAGGAAGGTAAGGAGAGCGGATACGAACAGCAAAAATACGTTTGCCGCCCATTTTATCGGCGTGATACCGCGAAGTACGGTTATTGCGGTGGGTATTCCTCCTCCGCGCAGAATGGGGAAAAAGTGCAGTAAAAGCTCGGCAAGCAGACCTGTTACAGCCGCGCCCAAAGCAAGCCACAGAAGACCTGCGGGGTGTAGGCGTGCCGTTTCGTATATCTTATCGGAAAGCTTTATTACGCAATTTACCGCGTATTTAAAAAGGAATATTAGTATTCCCGTGGAAAATCCTGCCGCACCGGATAAGACGAGTCCGGGCAGCAGGATGTTTTTCATATAGTTTAAGCGATGCGCTTTTGTGCCTTTCATTGAAGCTTACTTTCCCTCCGAGGGGCAATGAGCAAAAAGCTCCTTTAAGTTTGTATGCCAGCGGCCGTCCTCCGCTTCCTTAAAGCCTGACATCAGCATCAAAGCGCGGGATCTTTCCGCACCCGTGTAATATGCTTCCTTAATGCCGATAAGCTCTAAAAACGAGAGAGAGGTACGGCAAAGCGCGGCAAGATACTGATCGCGTGAGCCGTCTGCGTTTCCTTCAAAGGAGGAAACTGCGTCAAGGCTTGCTATCTCGCCGTAGCCTGCGCCGATATTAAACTGGCAAAGCCCGACAAACACACCGTCAACGGTAAGGGAGTAGGCAAGTGCGTCGGGCAGATATTCGGTGCCGCAGAGCGCGGCATAATTTTTCTGTTCGTCCTTATTCTGTACACTTAAAACGTCAAACATTTTTTTACCTCACTTTATGGATTTAAGATAGGCAATTTCCTTGGCGGTCAGCTTGCGCACATCGCCCTTTTTCAGCTCGCCAAGCTCCAATTTACCCATGGAAATTCGCTTCAGCCGGCGCACGGAAAGTCCGTTTGCTTCAAAAATACGGCGTATCTCTCTGTTTTTGCCCTCGGAGAGCACGATCTTTAATACGGAGTGCTTATCACCGGGGGAGATAAGCTCAACGGAATCCGCTTTCAGTGTTTCTCCGTCGCATTCTACGGGCTTAGATAGCTCCATGGCGGTAATATCGTCGATAGCGGAATCGGAAACAACGATGTAGGTCTTTTTAACTCCGTGGCCGGGGTGCATCAGGCGGTTTGCAAGCGCACCGTCGTTTGTGAAGATGAGAAGCCCCTCGGAGTTATAGTCAAGTCTTCCTACGGGGTATACGCGCTCCTCGATATCCTTAAGCAGCTCCGTAACGCATTTCCTGCCCTTCTCGTCGGAGAGGGTGGTTATGTAGCCGCGGGGCTTGTGGAGCATATAGTAGGAGTATTCGGTGCTTCTGGGCGCTATCGGCTTGCCGTCAAGGCATACGGTATCGCGCTCGGGGTCAACGCTCTGTCCCAGCTCTGCGGGGCGGTCATTTACCGTTACCCTGCCGTCAAGTATTGCTGTTTCAGCGGCGCGGCGGGACATAACGCCGCACTCGCTGAAATATTTTTGCAGTCTCATTTTTTCCATGTGGTGATTTTCCTTTATCTTCTCAATACCGCACTGAAAATACGCCTGAATAGCGGTATCCTTTGTTCCTTATATTCTATATCCTCGCAGGCGGCGAGGCATATTTCGCCTATTGTTTTTCCGTTTTCGATAACTCGGAGCATACCCACTATCTCACCCTCGCTGATTGGAGCATATATAACGGAAGGGAGAAGCGTGTCGCAGGTTATTACGGATCCCTTTTCCGTTACGGCGGAAAACTCCTCTGTGGGTCTTAGGAGCACTTTGTCGCGCACTCCGCCCGCAACGTCCGTGTAAAAACGGTCATCTGAACTGATAACGGTGCGCTTTTCAAAGCGCTCAAAGCCGTATTCAAACAGCTTAATATGGTCGTTCCAATCATCGGGCGCGCACATCGTAACGGCGATAAGGCGCACTCCGTCCCGCTCTGCGGCACTGACAAGGCATCTGCCGCTTTTTTTGGTGAAGCCCGTTTTTCCGCAGGTAACGTAGTCCGTGAGGTGTAAGAGCTTATTGTGGTTATAAAGCACCTGCGCTCGGTCCTCAAACGTAACGGTGTATTTTTCGCTGCCGCTTATCTCCGCAAAGCGCGGATCCTGCATTGCGGCATCAAGTATAACGGCAAGCTCGCGCGCACTGCTGTAATGCCCATCGCAATCAAGCCCGTGCGGGTTTTTAAAGCTTGTGTTTTCAAGCCCGAGGCGCTTTGCCTCTGCGTTCATTTCATCGGCAAATGCGCTCTCCGATCCGCACGCGAGAATCGCAAGTGCGGAGGCGGCATCGTTTGCACTTCTAAGCAAAAGAGCATACAGAAGATCGCGCACGCTTACCTTATCGCCCTCGCTGAGATAGAGGGAGGAGCCCTCAATACCGCATGCCTCGCGCGGTACGGTGTATACCGCATCAAGGTCAAGGAGGCGCAGTGCCACCATTGCTGTCATTATTTTTGTGGTGCTTGCCATAGGCAGACGCACGTCGGCATTCTTTTCGTATACCCATTTGCCGCCCTGCGGCTCGTAGAGTACGGCGCTTTTTGCGGATAATTCCGTCTGCACCGTTTCTGCGCTTGCATTCACGGGTAAAAGAAGCAAGGCGCACAGTATTATCAAAATAAATCTTTTCATAGTACGAGTATGCCCCAAAAGGGCATAGTCATACCTTTACGCTTCGGGCTGCTCGGTTACGGTAGCTTCTTCCGTATTTTCTTCTTTTTTCTTTGCAAAAACAGCCTTGAGTCTTTCGACTATATCGGGAGATTTGTCAACAAGGGAGGCGATCTTCTCGACGGGGTCGGCCGCCATATTTACGTTTAAGAGCTCAACAGCACCCGTGGGGGAGATAACGAGGAAGCAAACGGGAGTAACGCTGATGCCCGTTCCTCCGCCTCCGCCGAAGTTCTTTGCCTTCTCGGGCTGCTTGCCGTTGTAGTCAAGTCCGCCCGAGGCAAAGCCTACGGACACCTTGGAAACGGGAACTACGGTGGTTCCGCCGGGAGTGGGAATGGGGGTGCCGATGATGGTCTGCGCGTCCGCAAGGGTGCGTATCTTATCAAGGGCGGCTGTCATTATGTCGTTGATCTTTTCGGTAGCATTGTTTTCCGGCATATCGTTCATCCTTTCATATTCGGGAAGAATTGTTTTTTAAGATAATTGTAAGCAAGAGAAATAAGTGTCGACAGTATACCGATAACGCGCATTGAAAGCACGATGTCGATGTCGATTTTTGACTTGTCTCCCACAAAATCCGCATAAACTCCGCCGTTTTCGGGCTTTGGGAGCTTTGTGCGGGTATTTTGATATAAAATCTCGGTAAGGGCCGCCATAGCGGCGCTTGAAGCACCGTAGGCAATTGCGGTGCTTGCCGCGTCTCCCGTTGCAACCGTTACGTGCAGTTTTTTTACGTCTATACGCAAACGGCGCGAGAGATTATTAAGCAGCTTGCCGACAAGCAGGGTAACAAGCTCTATTATTTCGGTAACAGACATTTTTTTCTTTGGTGCGGTGCTTGATGACGCATCCTTCTTTGCCTGCTTTTTTGCCGCCTTTGCGGCTTTCTTTTTATTTTGCCTGCCGATCTTTTTGCGTTCCTTAAGTATCTGCTTTTTAAGCCCCTTACGGGTGAACTTTTTCGGATCGGGCCGCTTTTCCTTTTCGGGGAACAGCTGAAGCCTGAAAAAGGGAAGCTCCAATATAAGCTTAACGTCGCTTTCCGCTTTTATGCGGAAGCGTACGCGGACAAATAAGGCAACAAGAAGCAAAAAAAGCGGTATAAGCAGTATCAGCCACAGCGCTTTCATTCGGTTTTTTCTGCGTTTTCCGCGCTGTCGGTTTCGTTTAACATATCGTCAATGGTGAGGTTTAAAAGCACCTCGGGTGCGCTTCCCGCGCCGTCGACCTCGGGCAGCTCCCTTACGGAGTTAAGTCCGAAGCAGCGCAGAAAATCGGGCGTTGTACCGTAGAGCATCGGTCTGCCGGGCTGGTCAAGCCTTCCCACCACCTCGATAAGTCCGCGCTCCAGGAGGGAATTGACCGCATAAGAGGAGTCTACACCGCGCACGGTGTCAATATACACGCGGGTAACGGGCTGGTTGTATGCAACTATCGCAAGCGTTTCGATAGAGGAATTGGAAAGGTTTCCGCCCTTGCGGATACCGAGCGCCTCGCGGATATAGGGTGCAAATTCCTCGCGCGTGCATATCTGCGCACACTCGTCCATGCAAAGCAGGGTGAGCGCGCCGTTTTCGGCATTGAATTTTTCGGCAAATGCGGCAATGCGCTTTTTAGTTTCGCCGGGTGTGGAGCCGAACAGCTTGCCTATCTTTGAGTATTCAAGCGGGTGGCCTGCGGCAAAAAGCACAGCCTCTATTATGTTTTCCGCATCGGCGCCGTTTATGTCGGGCAGGCTTACCGATGTGCCGTCAAGTACTTTTTCGGTCTGTTCACTCATTATCGTGACCCCCTTCCTTTTCGGGTTCGTCGCTGTCGTATTCCGTCATAACCTCCGTGCTGTCCGCATCGGGGTTGAGCATAAGGGATATGGAGTAATCTATATCTCCCCGCTCTGCCTGCTCCTCCGTTTCGCACAGAAGGAGCACCTTTTGCTTTATAAGCTCCAACAGGGCAATGAAGGAAGCAACAAGCTCGCCCCTTGTGGTCGCACCCGCAAGCAGGGTAACGACGCTTGCCTTTTTCTTTTCGCGCACGTGGTTGAGGATGTTATTCGCCATCGTCCGCACCGGTACGGGCTTCGCCTTTACTATGGGGGAGATAAGCGTTTCACTGCTCGTTTCGCTGTTTTTCATACGCGATAGCATTTTTAGAAATGCCGCTGTCAGCCTGTCGGGGTCAAGACCCGTGGGCAGCTCGTTTAAGGGAAGCAGCTCGTCCTCGTCCTTAACCATACGGCCCGAAAACTCCGCATAAAGCGGAAGCATGACCTTTGCCGCCTCCCTTGCTCTTTCATAAAGCAGGAGTGCCTCTGCAAGAGGTGCACGCGGGTCTTCATCCTCCTCCTTGCGGGGGAGAAGCATACGGCTTTTTATCAGCATAAGCTCGCTTGCCATAACGATAAACTCGGAAGCAAGCTCCACGTCCATCGCCTCCGCCTGCGAAAGGTAATCGAGATACTGCTCGCAGATCACGGAGATAACGATGTCGTTGATATTCATTTTGTTTTTGTGAACGAGTGACAGAAGAAGGTCAAGCGGGCCTTCAAATATCTCCAGCTTAAGTGTAGGTTGCTGCATCCTGTAAGTTTCCTTTAAATGTTTATGATAAGCGAGGAAATTTTATCGAGAAGAAAAGCGGAAATGTCTCCGATTGGCAGGGGAATCTTATCCGTCCACAGAAGGACAAGCAGAACTATCATTATATAGCGCTCGTATTTCATTATGCCGAAATAGAGCTTGTCGGGCAAAAAGATGAAAAGTATCCTGCTTCCGTCAAATGGCGGGATAGGTATAAGATTGAAGAAGCAGAGCGAGAAGTTAAGGAATGAAAAATAGAAGAAGAGAAGCGATACCGCATATCCGAAATTGTATACGGACATAGAGGGGTTAATTTCAAGCCACGCGTTAAAGCCGCGTACCACTCCGCCGTAAAGAAGTGCGCCGATAATGCCCATAATAAAGTTTGAAAGCGGGCCGGCGGCGGCGGTTATCGCCATATCTCTGCGGTAGTTTTTAAAGTAGCGGACGTTCACGGGCACGGGTTTTGCCCATCCGAAACCCGCAATAAGCATGCAAAGCGTACCCATTAAATCAAGGTGCTTTGCGGGGTTTAAGGTGAGCCTGCCGAAATTGTGCGCTGTAGGGTCGCCGAGCTTATATGCGGCATATCCGTGGCTTACCTCGTGCACGGTAAGTGCAAAGAGTACCACGGGCAGGGCAACGAGTATCTCTACAAGCGCCCATTTGTCAAAGCCGTTTTGTAACAGATTTAAAAGCATTTTTTTACCTTTCGAGCAGTTCGTATATGCGGTTCCACAGCTCGGTCTTGCCTGCACCGGAAAGGGACGAGAAGGGAACAAGCGCCTCTCTTGTAACACCGCAGTTTTCCGCTATCGTGTCAAGCGATTCGCCAAGTGCCGTCTTGCCGAGCTTATCGGTTTTTGTTACGCAGATGATAAAGGGTATCTCCGCCTGACGGAGAAAATCTATCATCATAAGATCGTCCGCAGTTGCGCCGCTTCTGCAGTCCACAAGCTGAATAACACCGCGCAAAAGGTCAATACGAGGATTGCGCGTAAAATATCCGTCGGTAAGCTGTGACCAGCGCTTCTTGTCCTCGGGACTGCGCTTTGCGTAGCCGTAGCCGGGCAGGTCGACGAGAAACAGCTTGCCGTCTATATCGTAAAAGTTTACGGTTATCGTTTTTCCGGGAGTGGAGGAAACTCTTGCAAGGCTCTTTCTTCCCAGTAAGGTGTTCATAAGCGAGCTTTTGCCCACGTTCGAACGCCCCGAGAACGCTATCTGCGGAACGGCAGAGGCGGGAAATTGCTTGGGAAGCCCCGCTGTTATTGCCAGCTTTGAGTTTTGTACGTTGATTTTTATCATTTCAAACAGCTCTTATTCGTTATTTTTTCACACAACAGTTGAGGGGAACGTAGTTCTTCTTTGCGGAGGGAATGGGGGAAAATTCGGAAGAGTCCTCCTTTTCCGCTCTTACGGTCTTCTTTGCGGGTGCAAGGGCAAGCTCGATTGCCGTATCCGCATCCTCAACACATATAAATTCAAGTCCGTTCTTTACCTCGTCGGGCAGTCTTTCCATATCGCGTGCGTTATCTTTGGGGATAATAACGGTCTTTGCGCCCGCGCGGAGTGCGGCAAGGGTCTTTTCCTTAAGTCCGCCTATCGCTATGGCGCGTCCGAGCAGGGAGACCTCTCCCGTCATTGCCACGGTGCGGTCAACGGGTCTTCCCGTAAGCGCACTTGCAAGGCACACCGTCATCGCAATGCCCGCGCTCGGGCCGTCCTTCGGAACGGCGCCCTCGGACGCGTGGATGTGGATATCCTTTGTTTTATAGAAATCGGGATCGATGCCGAGTATCTCGGCACGGCTGCGCATAAAGCTTACGGCAATGCGCGCGCTTTCCTTCATAACGTCGCCAAGCGAGCCCGTGAGCTCTATCTTGCCGCTTCCGGGGAGAAGCGCCACTTCGATGGGAAGCATCGCTCCGCCGCTTTCGGTATACGCAAGTCCGTTTACAAGACCCACTGTGTTCTTTGCGGGTATCGTTTCGGGGATGAGCTTTTCGGGTCCGAGAAGCTCGGATATCATATCGGGGCGTACGGTAAGCTTTTCGTATTCTCCCGCAACTATGCCGGCGGCACACTTACGGCAGATATTTGCTATCTCTCTTTCAAGATTTCTTACACCCGCCTCGCGTGTATAGCTGCGGATCATCTTGTTTACCGCCGCATCGGTGATCTTAAGCTGTGCGGAGGTAAGACCGTGCTTTTCAAGCTGCTTGGGTATAAGGTGGCGCTTTGCTATTGCAAGGCGCTCCGCATAGGTATATGTTTTGAGCTCGATTATCTCCATACGGTCGTAAAGCGGTGCGGGAATTCCCGAGGGGTCGTTTGCCGTTGCGATAAATACGCAGTCGGAGAGGTCGTAGGGAAGCTCAAGGAAGTGGTCGCGGAAATATTTGTTCTGCTCGCTGTCCAGCACCTCAAGAAGTGCGGAGGCGGGGTCGCCGCGGAAGTCGTTTGCAAGCTTATCTATCTCATCAAGCAGGATTAGGGGGCTTGATGTGCCCGCACGTCCTATAGCCTCGATTATTCTTCCGGGCATAGCGCCGACATAGGTCTTGCGGTGGCCTCTGATGTCAGCCTCGTCCCTGATACCGCCGAGCGCAACGCGCACGTATCTGCGGCCGAGAGCGTCGGCAATAGAGCGGGCAACGGAGGTTTTACCCACACCGGGAGGGCCCACAAGGCAGATTATCTGCGTGGAGGGCTTGTCGGTAAGCTGTTTTACGGCTATATATTCAAGTATTCTCTTTTTAACGTCCTCAATGCCCTCGTGGTCGCGGTCAAGTATACGGCGCGCCTGCTTCAGGGTCTTTTTTTCGTAGGTATGTCTTCCCCAAGGAAGCTCGATGCAGGTCTCGATATAATTGCGGAGCACATTTCCCTCGGCAGAGCCGAAGGGGGTCTTTAACAGACGGGCATTCTCCTTTAAAAGCTTGGCTTCGACTTCTTCGGGAAGATGTGCGGCGCGGATCGCGTTTTCGTAATCCTCATCGTCGTCGTTCATTCCGAGCTCGTCGCGGATAACATTTAACTGCTCGCGCAGATAGTAATCGCGCTGATTTTCGTCGATCGCACTGCGCACCTTGCGCGCAATGTCAGCCTCGTATTCGAGTACCTTTATCTCTTCCTCCATGCAGTAGAGAAGCATCTCGATACGGCGCATGGGGTCAAATTCATAAAGGATCTTTATTTTGCTTTCGAAGCGGGTAAGCACGTTTGCGGCAAGAAAATCGGCAAGAAGACCGGGGTCTCTTACGGTATCGACCGCAAACTTCACCTCGTCGGGAAGATTCGGGGAAAGCTCGGCAAAACGGGCAAAAATGTTCTTTGCCTCGCCAAGCATAGCTTCGGCTTTAACACCGCCGTTGTCTTTAAGGGCAACGCGCTTGCAAAGTCCTTCGGCTGCTATGTACAAGTCGGATCGTAGCCATGTCGTTCTGTG
>JAZQFL010000241.1:0-5600 GCA_045539485.1 Eubacteriales bacterium | reverse complement strand
TGCTTCTCCATATATTCCGACATATCGAGCCTGATAAGCGTTTCGGGAGAATCGAAAAGATCGGCGGAAAGCTGTTTTACAAGCTCGGTCTTACCTACACCGGTAGGACCCGCAAAGATAAAGGAAACGGGCTTGCGCTTGTAAGAAACACCCGCGCGGTTGCGTTTTACCGCCCTTGCAACAGCGCTTACCGCTTTATCCTGACCGATTATGCGCTCCTTGAGGCGCGCTTCAAGCTTATCGATCTTATCAAACTCATTTTCAGTTATATTAGCGGCGGGAACGCCCGTCCAGATCTCTATAACCCTTGCAAGATCTTCTGCTGTAACGGCTATATCCTCGCAAGCACGCTCAAGCTCCGCAAGTCTTTCCGTAAGCTTTGCGTCCTTTGTCTTCAGTTCCGCAATTGCGGCATACTTCTTTTCCTGCTCCTCCTCGGAGGTATCGGGCATACTTTCGCATTTTTCGCGTTCAAAGCCGAGTTTTCTCTGCTCGTCACGAAGCTTTCTGAGTTCATTTAACTCTTCGCTTGAAAGAGAAATGTGCGATGCCGCCTCGTCGATGAGGTCGATCGCTTTATCGGGAAGGTATCTGTCCGTGATATATCTCTCGGAGAGATTAACGGTAAGACGGAGCACATCCTCGGGGATCTTTACAAAGTGGTATTCCTCATAGTAATGCTTTATCCCGCGAAGCATATCAACGGTTTCGGCAAAGGAGGGCTCGTTTACCGTAACGGGCTGGAAGCGCCTTTCAAGTGCGGTATCCTTTTCGATGAACTTACGGTATTCGTTCATCGTGGTAGCGCCGATAACGCGGATGTCACCGCGGGAGAGTGCAGGCTTCATGATGTTTGCCGCATTCATACTTCCCTCGGCATCACCGGCACCGACAATATTGTGAACCTCGTCGATAACAAGGATAATATTACCTGCCGCCTTAACCTCGTTAATAAGACCGAGCACACGGGATTCAAACTGTCCTCTGAACTGTGTTCCCGCAACAAGCGCCGTAAGATCCATAAGCCAAAGGTGGGCATCCTTAAGCTGATAAGGAACGTCGCCCGCAACTATCTTCTGTGCAAGCGCCTCGGCAATAGCTGTCTTACCGACACCGGGCTCGCCGATGAGACAGGGATTATTCTTCTGACGGCGGCAGAGTATCTGGATAACACGCTCAAGCTCTCGCTTTCTGCCGACTATGGTATCAAGCTGTCCGTTTTTTGCCGCCTTGTTAAGATCGCGGCAGTAAGCGGAGAGATACTTAAACTTCTCTTCCTTCGGCTTTTTAGCAGTTTGCTGTTTCTGTGCGCCGCTCTGTCCGCCCTGATTGAATATGCGGAAAAGATCGACAGCGGGAGCGCCGCCGTCCTCTGTTTCCTCTGAGGGTACGGGCATATTGTCCATAAGGTTTTCAACGTCGCTGGAGAGTCTTTCGAGATCCTGTCCGGAAAGTCCCATATTGGAGAGCATATCGTTTATCGGCTTAATACCGAGCTGATTTGCGCAGGGCAGGCAGAAGCCTTCATTAACGGCCTGACCGTTTTCTATTTTCGAAACAAACACCACAGCTACACGCTTATGGCATTTAGAACACATCATATGCATAGGTAGAAGATCCTTTCGGTCAATCGATACTTCCCGATATCAGCTTGATGATCGAATCGATACCGGAGAAGTGGGTAAGAATAAACGATTCCTCGCGGATATTGGCAGGAATAGTGTCGGGATAAAGGGCGTGAAGCTTATCAAAAAGATATACGCTCACAGTAGCAAAAACATAAACAAATGCAACAGCGGTAATGATACCGCAAATGAATCCGAGAATAGTATTTATCTGCTTAAGAACGGGAAGCTTTGACGCAAGCCCGAGGATAAGAGAAAGCAGGCTTAAAACTATAAGTGCGGCAAGGAAGATCAAAACAAAGGCAATAACGGAAGCAATGGCATTCACGACCGCATCCGCAATTCTGTCCGCAAGTTCCTCTACGGTAGCCTCGGTTCCCTCTGTAATGGAGCGGTAACCCTCCGCAAGCTCATCAGCATCAACACCAAAGCGCTTGAGAAGCGCCATGAAGTCCTCCTGTTCCTCGTTAAAGAGAGAAGCTATATCGAAGGTGTCCTCGCCGCCGCGCTGGGAAAGCGATATTACCTGGTCGTTAACATAGTCGTTAACGTTTTCTTCTATCCAGTTCTCGGCAATGTAACCGGAGAACATCGGGGTAAGAGTAACGGCAATGATAACGCTCAAAACAAAGGTAATTAGCTTCATTGCGTTTTTGATAAAGCCTCGCTTTGCGCTGACAGTCACTATAACAATCGCAAAAACAACAAAGAAAATATCAACAAAAAATCCGATTCCGCTCATTTCTGCACCTCACTCAATTATTTGCGGCATTTTGATTATCAGCCGCCGTATTTATGGGTTTCCCGTCTGAAAATATCAGCTCTGCTTTTCCGGTATAAACACAGTAGACCGCATCGCCGTCACAAAGCAATTCAATTGCATTTGGAGCGCGGCTAATAAGCTGCTTGCTTCCGTCCTCAAGCGACACAAGCACAATGGAGGAGGAAAGCAGGAACAATCCGTCCTCTGCGATACATCCGTCAATGACTGCACCGTCAACGGAAATCGAAGCAACGACCTCTCCCGTTTTGGATATTACGGTAACAAAGCCCGAGCTTCCCTTTCCTGCGGTGACGATACAAACGTGAGAATCATCCGAAAATACGCGGTACACGGAATTGCCGGTGCTTTCTCCGCAAAGCAACTCACCTTCACGCGAATAAACATAAACAGACCTATCCGTAACCGCATAACAGCCTCCGTCAGCAAACGCACCGACTTTTAGTGGGAACTCCCCGCTATACGTATAAGTATGTGCTACGGTACCGCTGTTTATATCAGAAAAATCAAGTTTTGCCAGATAATCGCCGTCTTTGGCCGTAAAGGATATAGTGTAAAGCATCCCTCCGTCGTAAGAAAGCGCGATGTCCACAGCATTATCGTGCGGCATATTTTTGGTAGCTGTTTTCTGGAGGTCAGAATCGTACACGGCAATCGCGCAATTATACACACGGTCTTTATACAGAACCGCAAACGATCCCTGTGCATCAGCTGATACCGAATATATAGGTCCATCCGCGGAAAGGTCACGTACACGCGAGACCGCATTAAATACAGAAACATCTGAGTCTCCGCATTTCCATACAAAAAAGTACTTTCCGCCGCATGTAACAACGGGATCTGAAAGCTCTGTACTTATCTCATAGATCTTTTTCCCGGACATGCGGAAAAGCGAAACGCTATCCGTGCCCGCGACAGCAAGCTTGCCGCCGTATATACCAAGTCCGGTGCCGTCTGCTCCGTGAAACTCAACGTAAGCGGCACGTTCTGTATCACCGGAATTTGCTTCTCCGAAATTGCGAAGAAGATATCTGAGATTTGAATATGTAAAATTATCTGCACCGAGAACGAGCGCAATTGCCACCACAGCTGTCAGCAATATCACAAGGATAAGCTTTACATTTCTGTATCCTGTCGAGACCTTTGCGTAATACTTATTCTTCCCGTGATTTGAAAACCTCTCCTCCAGCTCGGCAAAATCCTCGTCGTCTATATGTGAAACGGGTATGGGTTGAGGTCTTTTGCGCTCGGCAGTTGATGGCGGCACAGCGCTTTTCGCAGGTGCGGACGGATGCTTATTTTTATCATTAATATCCGACATACAAAACCTCCCCCTTTTAATTCTTTCATCTTAATATTATCGCTGAAAATTGCCGTTTTGTCAATAGATATAACAGTATTATTATTAACTTAATTACTATAAATAACAAATTTTATTTTCTAACAGATATTGACTATTCGTCCGGGTTAAAATATAATAGTATCAATCCTGATATTCGGAGGTCTATATGGAAGATAATAAAGAGAATACACACCCGCATGAGCGTGCACGGATGAATAGAACATCCTATATACTTTCACACACGTTAACGGTTCTGGCGGCATCCCTTCTTTTTGCCGTAGCACTTAATATGTTCTTCGTTCCTTCGGAGATCGTAATAGGCGGTGCCACCGGTATTTCGACGATTTTGAATATATTGTTCAACACGCCAATAGGTGTTATGATAATCCTTATCAACGTACCTTTGGTTCTTGTCAACTGGTATTTATTCGGATTCAAATTCGTTCTTAAGACTATAATCGGAATCAGTGCATCATCAATCATCACCGATATTCTTACATTTCTCCCCGCACTTACAGAGGACAGGCTGCTCGCAGCTATTTTCGGCGGTATTTGTATGGGCGCCGGACTCGGACTGTTCTTCTCCAAAGGTTACACCACGGGAGGAACCGATCTCATATCCTGCCTTTTAAAGCGCAAATTCCCGAATTTCTCCAATTCAACCTTCATTTTCATTGTTGATATGACAGTTGTTATTGCCTCCAGCATTGTGCTTAAGGACTTCAACGATATCTTCTACTCCCTTATCGCAATACTCGTAGCATCCGCCTCGATCGACGTGGTTATCAGCGGTGTAAACAGAGCAACGCTTGCACTGATAATTACGGACAAAGCAGAGGAGGTTTCGCAAATGATCTTAAAAGACCTCAACCGCGGAACCACATTGTTAACGGGCAAAGGCGGCTTCACACACAACGATAAGCAGGTCATTATGTGCGTTGTTAAAAAGAGCCAGATATACGATCTCAAGAAAAACGTTAATATGATCAGCCCCGAATCCTTTATGATCCTCACAAGCGCCGCTGAGGTTCGCGGCATGGGCTTTGAGACCGAAACACTTTGATAATTAAATTTTAAAATACACCCCAAAGGAGCAAAAAATGACAAGACAGACACACACCACTCTCGTCCAGACCTACAAAAAGAAGTACGAATCGGCAAGGTATTCCCTTCTCATCATGGTGATCTTCACACTTGTGAACTGCGCACTTCTGATCTTCGGTTCCAATACCTATTTCCTTTTCTCTGCACCGTTCATTTACTATTTCCTTGCAGATATGAAATTTTCAACGGGAAAATTCCCCGCAGAGGCTTATGAAGATTACGATTTCGAGTTTTTACCCGAAGGCTTCTACATAGCAGGTATCGTATTCGCGGTCGTTGCACTTGCTGTTTACTTCTTCTGCTGGTTAAAATCCAAGGATATGCATCACAAGTGGCTTATCGCTTCGCTGGTTCTCTTCTGTGTTGACGTAGCGGTTGATCTGCTTTGGTTCGGCTTTTACGTTGATAACATAATCGACTATGTATTCGCCGCTTACGTTATATACAGCATTGCTGTAGGTATCAGCGCACACGCAAAGCTTGCTAAGCTCCCCGAGCCAATCGAAGAGCCCGCAGCTCAGCCCGAGGATGACTTCGGATTTGCAGAACGCGATTTTTCCGACAATGATGCAAACACAGAAGATGCAGCACGGAAGGAAGACGCAAACAATTAAAATGCATCAAAAAAGATCCGTGAAATTCACGGAGCTCAGTCTGTCGAAAAAGTCACCCTAAGGGGTGACTTTTTTGTGTGGATATGGTATAATTGAAGCGAGAAAAGGCAGGGGGAGAAAGAATGTTAAGCAGA
>JAZQFL010000240.1:0-4283 GCA_045539485.1 Eubacteriales bacterium | reverse complement strand
CCTAAGACCGCTTGGCCTCCGACTTCTCGTCGATTACAAACGCAGGCTCAATTCCTTCATTTTCAAAATAATCGACAATATTTACGGCACCCTTGCCGTTTATCTCCTCGTTTCCGGAGAAGGCAAAGTAGATATCATTTTCGGGCTCATAGCCTTCTTTTATAAGATGCTCGGCGGCAAACATTATGCCGTTGAAGGTAACCTTAGTATCAAGTGTACCTCTGCCCCAGATGCGTCCGTCTTTAAGAAGTGCCTCGAATGCGGGCACATCCCAACCTGCCTCGTTTACGGGAACAACGTCATAATGCGCCATCATCACGGCAGGCTGACCGCTTCCCTTTCCCTTCCATTTGAAAAGCAGGCCTCGATCCTCCATACGGGTAAACTTGCATTTTGCAAATACGCTCGGATATATATCGGGCAATGCGGCAATAAATGCATCAAACTCCGCATTGTCTTCAAGCGAAGGATCGCGGTATGAGACTGTCTTAAATCTGACAAGCGCTCGGAGAGATTCAACCGCACCGCCACCGTCAAACTTCTCCTCATTTTCTATTAAAGCGGGCTGTGCCTTGGGCTTGAAATTGACAGCACGAAGAATGATAACGGCAATAAATACGGCAAGTGCCGCAGGAATGATCAGCCACCACATATCAAAGCACTCCCTTTTTATAGAGTATTCTTGCCACCGCAACGGTAAAGAGAACACCTACGGGAACCATAATACCTACAGTGGATGCATCAAGCGCGGGAACGAAAATAAAGAGCGCAAGCATCAGAATTATGGGAGCAACGGAAAGCTTGAGGTTCTTAGAAATAAACACTACCGCAAGTCCGCCGAAAAGCGCGGGAAGGATCATATCAAACGCAGGAACAAGCACCGGGGATTCGAGAATAGGCGTAAGAGGAACTATGCAAATAACACCGATGATTATTATGAGCGTGGTAACTATGCTTGAAACAGCAATTGCAATGGTGGATATTACCTCGCCCTCCTCGCTGGAAGCCTTTACCTTTGCGCGCTCCATTGCATCAATTGCGCAAGGAAGCTTAAGGTTTGAAATGTTACCCGTTACAAAGGAAAGATAAGTTCCGCCCGCACCGAGCATAGGAACGTAGGTAAATATCTCAACGATTCCGACAGCCCAGTACATGGGCGCTGTCGCGATAAGACCCTTTAAAAGAATTTTAAAATCGGGCAATGCGCCGAAGATAACGGAAAGCACAGCGGGAAAGCAGATAAGCACACACGCAACGATAATACCCCAAGTGCGGCCGTATGCGTGGACACTGTCCATATAAGAACGTTCAGGCTTTTTCATTACATCGCACCTCCAAGAAGATCAGTAAACGGTATTGCGCTTGCCATACCGCAAACAAGGCTTATCGGCAGCGCGTAATCGTTTAACCAGCGTATCTTTAGCTTAGTAGCGCCGAGACCGCAAATTGCCATAACAACGGCGGAAACAAGCATAACACATACAGGAATAAGACCGGACATATCGCCCTTAAAAACAAGTCCTACGTCACAGAAAACGTAGCCAAGAAACGCGGATATCATACCAAGAAACATGGCGTTATTGAATATCTCGCCCCACTTTTTATCCTTCATCGTTACGTTCAAAAGACCCGCCTGAAGCTTTTTTGTAACGAAAGGAACAAGGATAAGTCCCGCCGCTATACCGATAGTCATTACCCATGCTAACGTAATGAATACCGAAGGATCGGTTATGGTAGTACCTGCATTCATACCTGCGGCTTCAAGCGCATTTCCCGCCGCAACGGTCTCGTATGTAATGGAACCGATAACGGAAAGGCGAAGCCAAGGAAGAGCAATGCCGAGGCTTTTTGAAAGCGCTACTACGCCTACAAGAATTGCTACCGCAGGTGCTATCGTGAAGATAGCCGCGGATGAAATTGTCTTTTTAACGGTGCTTGAAGCTATTCCAAGCTCCTTTGCGCGCTTCATGGCTTTAACAAGGAAGAACACAGACTGTCCAAGTACAAGCGCTATTATTGCTCCGACTATTATAAAAATTATCGGACTGTTTACGCTGAATTCCATTATTTTGCCTCCTTAGTTTTTCCGATCTTTGCAAAGTATTTAAACGTCATCGGCCAAATTCCTCCGCCGACTATGACCATAAGGAAATAACGTGCGGCGCGCGCTGTAAATTCGTTTCCGAAAACAGCCTCGAGAGGTGCTCTCATTCCCTCTTTTACCGCAAGCACAAGTGCGATGCCGATAATGACCTTGATTATCTGCGCCCACCATACAGCCTTTGTTTCAAAATGCGTGAACTTGATATCAATGGTATATATCACAAAAAGCCCGAGCATACAACCAAGCAGGGTATATGAGTTCTTTACTGCCGAGTTAAGGTTATGTACGTTTGCTTCCGTATAAACGTCCGCGGGGAACGGATACAAACTTACAAAACACATATACAGAATGACCGCAAGCGTTATGCACGTAAATACAGCGTACATCGTAACGGGAGACTTCTCAGCCTTCTTAAAGAGCGGATACAAACCGAAAATAAGAACAAGCGCAACACCGATAGAAACACAAACGTCTGCGGGTGTATGCACACCGAGATACATACGCGAAAGCGGAACGAGTACACAAAGAGCGATCATAACACCGCGCAGCAACTTACCCTTATTCCATCTTGCAATACCGCCGAAAAGCCCGACGGACGTTTGCGTATGTCCGCTTGGGAACGAATATCCGTCTGCCGCCTCTCTTGCGGATTCTACAATAGTAAAATCGGGATCCTTCACCCAAGGCCTCGGTACACGGCAAAGCATCTTCAAAAACTGATTTATCGCCGTACCGATAAAACCCGTACAAAGCAGATAATAGCCCTGATACTTGCTAAAACACCAGAAAACGATCATTCCGACCGCCATAAACACGGTCTCCTCGCCGCAGAGGGTTATAACGGAAAACAGCGCATCAAGCACCGAATTTCTCAACCCCTCCAAAAAATACAGAAACGACATAGAAATATCTCCCTCGTTTTTTTAACATTCTACCACATAACAGCGTGCAATTCAACATTTTTCGCCGTTTTAGTAAACAGTTATTGAAAACTTAACGCTTAATATGTTAAAATCAATCAAACGAAGATTGATTGGAGGAAAGATGAAATACGATTTTGTTTCAATAATCGACAGAAAGGGCAAGGACGCGCTTGCCATAGACAGCCTTGGAACGGGCTGGGCCCCCGACAAGCCCAAGGAAGGCTTTGATGCTATCCCCATGTGGGTAGCGGATATGAATTTTGCAACAGTCCCCACTGTATGCAAGGCTGTAGCCGAGCGGGCAATGCACCCCACCTTCGGATACTTTGAGCCGCGCCGGGAGTACTTTGATTCCATTATCCGCTGGCACAGAGAAAGAAACGGAGTAACCGACCTAAAGGCCGAGTACATAGGATACGAAAACGGTGTTCTCGGTGCTATGCTTAATGCCATGGCTACCTTCTGCTCAAAGGGAGACAGCGTTCTTGTTCACTCCCCCACTTACGCGGGATTTACCGGCTCGCTTTCGAACAGCGGATACAGAATCGTTCACTCGCCTCTAAAGTGCGACGAAAACGGTGTCTGGCGCATGGATTTTGATGATATGGAAAGAAAGATCGTAGATAACGGCATCCACGCCGCGATCTTCTGTTCGCCCCACAATCCTACGGGCAGAGTATGGGAGAGATGGGAAATTGAAAAGGCTATGAGTATCTACGAAAAGCACGACGTATACGTTGTGTCCGATGAGATATGGTCCGATATTATTCTCGGAAATAACAAGCACATTCCCACCCAATCGATAAGCGAAGAGGCAAAGAACAGAGTGGTTGCACTCTATGCCCCTTCAAAGACTTTTAATCTTGCGGGTCTTATAGGCTCTTACCACATTATTTACAACAAACGCTTGCGAGACAGAATAAGAAAAGAATCCTCCCTTTGCCACTATAACAACATGAACGTGCTTTCAATGCACGCGCTTATCGGTGCATACTCGGACGAGGGACACGAATGGACAAGCGAGCTTTGCGAAACGCTTACCGGTAACGTAGAGTATGCAATCGATTACATAAACACCCATTTTAAAGGCATTTCCGTTGCTAAGCCTCAGGGCACTTATATGATATTCCCCGATTGCTCCGAATGGCTGAGTGAGCGCGGAAAAACTCTTGAGGAGCTTGTAAAAATGGGCCACGACGTCGGTGTAGCTTGGCAAAACGGCAAGGCGCACGGAGGAACGAACCATATAAGGATCA
>JAZQFL010000239.1:0-2821 GCA_045539485.1 Eubacteriales bacterium | reverse complement strand
GACGGCGATATCGGCGACCAGAAGAGAGTTATGACCCCCGCTGAGGCTAAGAAGATCGGCTCCGATTACATCGTTGTCGGACGTCCTATCACCGCGGCTGACGATCCCGTTGCCGCTTACGAGCGCTGTGTTGCCGAATTCTGCGACTAAGAAGTATTAAGGAGATATAAAAATGGAAAGCTACAAGAGAGAATTTATACAGTTCCTTGAAGGTGCAAGCGTACTTAAGTTCGGTGATTTTACCGCAAAGAGCGGCAGAAAGATCCCCTACTTTATCAACGCAGGTGAAATAAAGACCGGCGAGCAGATCGCTAAGCTCGGTGAATTTTACGCAAAGGCTTATCTTGAAAAGGTAGGCAACAAGAGATGTGTTCTCTACGGACCCGCATACAAGGGCATTCCGATAGCTGTTTCCGCATCCGTAGGCCTTGCAAAGCAGGGTCTTGACGTGCCCTTCTTCTTCAACCGTAAGGAAGAAAAGGACCACGGTGAGGGCGGCGTATTCGTAGGCTACAAGCCCCAGGCAGGTGAAGAGATCGTTATCGTTGAGGACGTTATCACCGCAGGCACCGCTATCCGCGAGAGCATGGCTATCCTTTCCTGCCTTGAGGGCGTTAAGGTTGCCGCTACCTTCGTTATGGTAGACCGCAAGGAAAAGGGCAAGACCGATAAGTCCGCAATGGGCGAGATCAGTGACGAGTTCGGATTCCCCGTATATTCCGTTGTTGACGTTTACGATATTATCGAGTATCTTGAGGAAGATCCCAAAAACAAGGAAAACGTAGACCGCATCAAGAACTATCTTGCCGTAAACGGCGCGAAGTGCTAAGAGGCAAAGATGAGAAGTCTTATTGATATAGTCGACTTTTCAAACGAAGAGCTTGATAAGCTGATGCAGACAGCCTCCGATATTATCGCCAACCCCGATAAATATGCCGAGGCGTGCAAAAGAAAAAAGCTTGCAAGTCTGTTCTTCGAGCCCTCCACTCGCACCCGCCTCAGCTTTGAGGCGGCAATGCTGGAGCTTGGCGGAAGCGTTATCGGCTTTTCCGAGGCAAACAGCTCCTCAGCATCCAAGGGCGAGAGCGTTGCCGATACTGCAAAGGTCATCGGCTGTTATGCCGATATAATCGCAATGCGCCATCCCCGTGAGGGCGCACCGTACGTCGCTTCTCTCAATGCGGGAGTTCCCGTTATCAATGCGGGCGACGGCGGACATTGCCACCCCACTCAGACCCTTGCAGACCTCTTTACCATATACCGCGAAAAGGGCGGCTGTGATAACCTTACCGTCGGATTCTGCGGAGACCTTAAATACGGCAGAACGGTTCATTCGCTTATTACCGCGCTCGCGAGATACAATAACGTGCGCATCGTTCTCATATCCCCCGACGAGCTGCGCCTTCCCGGATACATAAAGAAGGACGTTCTCGAAAAGAACGCTATGGAGTATTCGGAAACCACATCGCTTGAGGATACGCTCCCCGAGCTTGATATCCTTTATATGACAAGGATACAGCGCGAGCGCTTTGACGATATGGAGGTCTATGAGAGACTGAAGGACAGTTACGTGCTTACCGCCGAAAAGATGAAGGCGGCAAAGTCGGATATGTGCGTGCTTCATCCCCTTCCGCGTGTAAATGAAATAAGCGTGGACGTGGATGCAGACCCCCGTGCCTGTTACTTCAAGCAGGTGGAAAACGGCAAGTATATGCGTATGGCGCTTATTCTCAAGCTTCTTGCGGATAAGGATGTACAGCCCGCAAATGAAGCCGATGATCTTGTTGAAAACGGTATGCTTAAATGCTCCAACCCCCGCTGTATCGTAATGGTGGAGCAGGAGCTTAAGCACAAATTCAGATGTACAGATAAAGAAAAGGGCGTTTACAGATGCGTTTACTGTGATGCCAAGGCTAAGTAAAGGAGATATTTAAAAATGGCTATTTTTATAAACGAACCTTCCCATACCTTTAATGAATATCTGCTTGTTCCCGGATATTCCTCCAGCGAGTGTATTCCCGCAAACGTAAGTCTGAAAACTCCCCTTGTAAGATACAAAAAGGGCGAGACTCCCGCAATTATGATGAACATTCCCATGGTATCTGCTATCATGCAGTCCGTTTCGGGTGACAGACTTGCGGTTGCTCTTGCAACCGAGGGCGGCGTAAGCTTTATCTACGGCTCCCAGTCCGTTGAGGACGAGGCGGCTATGGTAAGACGCGCAAAGAACTACAAGGCAGGCTTCGTTCCCAGTGATTCTAACGTAAGCCCCGACGCTACGATGGCAGATATCGTTGCTCTTAAGGAAAGAACCGGCCACAGCACCGTTGCGGTTACCGATGACGGAACCGCAGACGGAAAGCTTGTAGGTATCGTTACGGGCCGCGACTACCGCGTAAGCCGTATGGACCCCCAGACAAAGGTAAAGGAATTTATGACTCCCTTTGATAAGCTTATCGTTGCTAAAGAGGGAACCACCCTTAAGGAAGCAAACGATATCATCTGGGATAACAAGCTCAATTCTCTTCCTATTATTAATGATGAGGGCAAGCTCTGCTACTTCGTATTCCGTAAGGACTACGATACCCACAAGCAGAACCCCAATGAGCTTCTTGATGCCGATAAGCGCTACGTTGTAGGCGCAGGTATCAATACCCGCGACTATGCAGAGCGCGTTCCCGCACTTGTTGAGGCAGGTGCTGACGTTCTGTGCATCGACTCCTCCGAGGGCTTCTCCGAGTGGCAGAAGCTCACCCTTGAATGGATCCACGAGCGCTATGGCGACAAGGTAAAGGTTGGCGCAGGTAACGTAGTGGATGCC
>JAZQFL010000238.1:0-2958 GCA_045539485.1 Eubacteriales bacterium | reverse complement strand
CTTCCTTTGCTTCATCACACGACATACTGCGAATGTCGTTGGTTCCAAGCATTATAACGACCACATCTGCCTCATACTTAAGGCTGTTGCGGTATACGGTCGTATTGCGGTAATAAAGCTTTGCATCCTTAACGTTGTATTTGTTATCGGCGGGAAGCGCATAAGAACCGCTTTGCCCGAAATTTCCGACCGCATAACCGTCTCCAAGCATTTTTTGAAGCTGTGCCGGATAGGCCTCTGCCGCAGGTGTAGCAAGACCGTAACCGTAGGTAATACTGTCACCTATGCAGGCAATTTTTATTCTCTTTCCGTTAGCGGGTTCTATTTTCTCAAAATCGCTCAATCTTACTTCCTCCGTAACAGGCTCTGTGACTGTCTCCGCAGTAACCTCGGTAACAGGCTCTGTTGTATCTTCTGCCGCGGGTTCGGTAGTAACGGTGACGTTTCCCGCACCGCCGCAGCTTCCAAGCAAAACACTTGCCAAAAGAATTAATGCAAACAGTATTCTGTAGCGCATATTTGCCTCCCAATATAACTTTACTTCATATTATCATATACCGTTTTTGAGGTCAATGGAATTTTCGTCAAACCTATTGTATAAAACAAACGGATGCAAATCAATTTGCATCCGTTTGTTCTTATTAAAGCTTAACCTTGATCACGTACTTTTTAATATCCTTGCGGAGGGGGCAGGCGATCTCCTTGGGTCTGTGCGCCTCGTGAGGCCAGAGCATTGCGAAATATCCTGCATTTACCGCAACTCCTGCAACGGGATATACGTTCTCGTCAGCGGCAAGCTTGAGCATATCCTTTGCTTCGTCATAAGGAACGGAAACAGAAAGTGCATCGCGCTCGAAAACACTGATTCCCTCGCTGCCGGTAATGGTAACCTGAATGTCGATATACTTATCATGCGCCTCTATCTTGCATTCCTTGGGGTCGATAGCGGTATAGCTCATCGCCTTGATGAACATATTGTCGCCGTCTACCTCATAGGTACGCTCCTCGCAATCGGGAGTAAGCTGTGCGATAACGGGAGCGAGCTTTTCCATCTTGTCGGCGGGGAGATATTTTCCGAGATTTTCAATTTTGTCGAATACCATAATTTACCTCTTTTTTATTTGATTACTTTATTGTTTTGTTTGTAAAGTTGCCCTGCAGCTTGGATTCAAATTCTGCGGCGCAGGTAACATTGACTTCACCCGTTACCTTAACCGAATTATCCTGAGTCGCAAATATCTTTCCCTTAAACGTACCGCCGTTAATTTCAAGATACGTCTTGCCGCTCATTACACAGTCCTTGCCGGTAGCATTGGTTCCGGTTCTGCCCACGGCGTAGAGATTACCGCGGAATTCACCGCCGTTTATGATAAGGCGGAACTCACCGAGAGTATTGTTCATACCCGTGCCTGCGCACAGATTGGATCCTGTGTTAGCGGTGAAGACACCGCCGTTAATTGTGAAAGTAAGTTTTCCACCCTCTGCGATACCGCCGTGAGCATAGGAAGGAAGGCCTCTGCGGTTTCCGCCTCTGAAGTAAGACCACGTTCCGCCGTTTATGGTAATGTTGCATTCGCCGTCAAGGGTCAGTTCCTCCACGGGAGAACCGCCTATACCGACGTTCACACCGGCAATAAATACAAAATACGTAGAATCCGCGCCCGAAAGCGTGCTCTTAACGTCACTTCCTATAGTAACGTTATGGTAATTGCAAACAAACACAAGGCTCTTTGCCGTCATGCAAAACTCAATGTTATCGAAGGTATAATCACCGTGCAGGGAGAGGTAGTGAGCAAAGTTTAGCTTTGCTCCTGCCGTTGCGCGGTAATCAACTCCGTCATATACAGAGGTAACCGTAATAGGCGCCTTTGTTTCGGGCATATGGATATTGTACGTGGTGGTAACGGGTCCGCATACTACAATGGTACCGCCGCTTTCGCGGAGAAGACCCGCCGCTCTTGCTAAAGATCTGATTGCAGTTTGAGCAGTCTTTCCGTCTGCATTATCCTTACCCGTGCTTTTTACAAATACAACATTTGTCTCGGATACGGGATATGATTCAATTTCGGGCTCCACTTCCATCAAAGCGGCGTAAAATGCCTTTGCAAGCTGAATATGACCGTCAGCCGAGGGATGCACCTGGTCCTTATCGTAATGATGATGTACCATCATATAATCTCTTGTCATCTCATACATATTGATGTACGTGAAGCCAAGATCGTCGGCAACCTTTTTCTGCAGGCTTGCAAGCTCTCCGTCGGAAAGCTGACGGATAACATCGGCATTGGATATAAATATAGAGCTTGCGATATAGACCTTTTTAACGGTGGGCAGAGCGGCATATTCCTCTGCAATGCTCTTGAGATTAGCCATAAAATCGTCTTTTGCCGCCTCACAGGAAAAGCTGCGGATATCGTTGGTACCAAGCATTATAATAACAACGTCGGCATTAAATTTAAGACTTAACTTGTATTCAGAAGTATTGCGGTAATAGAGAGACGCATCCTTCACGTTATACTTGTTATCTGCAGGCAGAACGTAAGAACCGCTCTTGCCGAAGTTGCCGACCTTATATCCGCTTCCAAGCAGCTTTTGAAGCTGTGCGGGATAGCTCTGTGCGGCGGGATTGGTTAAGGTTGCACCGTGAGTGATACTGTCGCCTATGCACGCAATTTTAACTGTTTTGCCGTCTGCGGGCTCTATTTTTTCAAATTCGCTCAATTTCTCGTCCTCCGGTTCAACTACAGGGTCGGTTACGGGCGGTTCGGTTGCAGGAGGCTCGGTCGCAGGAGGCTCCGTTGCAGGAGGCTCCGTTGCGGGAGGCTCGGTCGCGGGAGCTTGAGTCACCGGATCGGTAACGGAATCAGTCACAGGCTCTGTTACGGGATCTGTAACAGCCGGTGTTGTCTGAGCCGCATCGCCGCCGCACGAAACGCAGCCGATACAAAGCATAAACGC
>JAZQFL010000237.1:0-15756 GCA_045539485.1 Eubacteriales bacterium | reverse complement strand
ATTTTCGGAGCCCTTCATATTTGCAACGGCAAATCCCGCACCGAATTCCACGCCCTTTATCGCGGGAATTGCGTAAAGCGCAGAAGATATACGTCCCTCGATGCCAGCAAACATATGCTCGCCGTGTCCTGCGGAAAGCCCCGTTACCGCACATTCGATAATACCGCCGACAGAATCTCCCTCTGCCTTTGCTTTTGCGGTAGCTTCAAGCATCAGCTTGCCTTTTTCTTCGTCAAGCACGGCAATATCCTTGCCGTTAAGTGCATCAAGCTCTGCTTTTCCTACGGACACTCCGTCAAAGGGAGTGTCAAACACATCGGCAACCGAGTAAATGTGAGCAAATACCTCAATGCCGAGAGCCTTAAGATACTGCTTGCAAAGCCCGCCCGCGATGCAGTAGGGGGCGGTAAGCCTGCCCGAAAAATGTCCGCCGCCGCTGATGTTCACGTCCTTGCCGTATTTCATTACTGCGGTGTAGTCGGCGTGTCCGGGGCGGGGTACATCGTTATACTTGTAATCCGCGGGGCGTATATCCTTATTGTATATAACAGCGTGGATAGGACCGCCCGTTGTTTTGCCGTTTACAATACCCGTGGAAAAAACGGGCATATCGGCTTCCTTGCGTGCGGTTGCGTGCTCGCCCTTTCCGGGGGCACGGCGGGCAAGAAATGCCTGCAGCTCTGCCATATCTATTGCAATATCGGCGGGGAAGCCTTCAAGCTTCATAGATATTGACGGATCGTGCGATCCGCCGTCGATGTAAAGATTTAAATTGTTTCCGTATGATGTACTCATATCAGAGCCTCAAATTCCTCCCAGAATGCGGGATAAGATTTATTTACGCATTGCGCGTCAAGCACCGTTACGGCGCCCTCTGCAAAGCAAGCGGCAACAGCCGCGCTCATTGCTATTCTGTGGTCGTTTACGCTGTTCACGGTACCGCCCGTGAGTGTGCTTTCGTATACTGTAAGTCCGTCTGCACTCTCTTCCGCTTTGCCGCCGAGCGCAAGTATCATATTTACGGTCGCGCTTATGCGGTCGCTTTCCTTTAAGCGGAGCCTTGCGGCATTGATAAATTCGGTCTTTCCCTCGGCTTTAAGAGCCGCAATGGCAAGCACGGGTACAAGATCGGGGATGTCGGCGCAATCAACCGTACAGCCTTTGAGCTTGGATGGATAAGAGGTAACGGAGCATTCGTCGGCTTCTATCCTCGCTCCCATTTTCTTTAGCACCGATACTATTTGCTTATCGCCCTGCGTGCTGTCGGTATGAAGGGCGCTTACAGTCACCGCGCGCTTTCCTACGGCGCCGATAACAAGCGGGAACGCGGCACCCGACCAATCACCGCCGACGTTTATGGTTTTTGCACATTCAAGCGGATAGGCGGGTTCTACCGCATATATATTATCATTGACCGTGATATTTCCTCCGCAGGAATTGATTATACTGCGGGTCATTTCTATATACGGCTTGCTTTCCGTTTTTTCGGTTACGGTAAGCGTGCCTCCCGCAACGGTGAGTGCGAACAGCATTCCGCTTACAAACTGCGAGGATACGTTGCCGGCAATGCTCCATTTTGCGTTTTCGGGGATCCTTCCCGATAAGTTTACGGCATTGCCGTCCTTTGTGACGGACACACCCCTCTCAGAGAGCACCGTGTCAAGCGGGGAGAGCGGTCTTTCGGGAAGTCTGCCGTGCGTTATCAGCCTTGTTTTGCATCCAAGTGCGGCGCATAGCGGTATCATAAATCGGAGCGTGGTGCCCGATTCACCGCAATCGCATTCGGCGCTTTGCGGTACTGTCACTATCGGTGTAACGTAATATCCGCCGTCCGCTTTTTCTATTTTCGCGCCGAGCGCCCGCAGACAGCCTGCAGTTGCCTCGATGTCATTATTGGTTACAGGGCAGGGAATAAACACCTCGTTTTTTGAAAGCGCCGCGCATATCAGCGCGCGGTGCGCTTCGCTTTTTGAGGGCGGTGCGGTTATTCTTTCCTTGAACATCGGGCTGTTTAGCGTTACGTTCATATCAAAGTCCCTTTTTTATAATACCTTCAAGCTCGTTTATAGGTTTTTTTACAAGCACGGAGCCGTTTTCCGTGGGTATAACAAGCGTTACGTCTCCGCCTCTGCGCTTTTTATCGTTTTGTGCCGCCGAGGCTATCTCTATTGCGGAGAATTCCGTTTTAGTGGGCAGGGAGTATTTTTCAAGAGCCGCATAAAGCTTATCAAGCACGCTTTGCGGGCAAATACCCTCGCTTACCGCATAGCGGGTTATTATACACATTCCGATGCTTACCGCCTCTCCGTGGCTGAGGGAAAACTCGGAAAGCCTTTCAACTGCGTGTCCGAATGTGTGTCCGAGGTTAAGAAGCCTTCTTGCTCCGTTGTCGAATTCGTCCGCTTCTACCTTTTCGCGCTTTGCGGAAATGCATTCGTAAACAAGCGAGTCAATATCATCGCCGCCGATAAGCTCAAATACCGCGGGGCGGTCTATCATCGCGTATTTTATTACCTCCGCCATTCCGCAGGAATATTCCTTTGCGGGCAGGGTGGAAAGGCATTCGGTATCGCACAGCACGATCGAGGGCTGGCAGAAAGCACCGCAGAGGTTTTTGCCCTCTGGCAGATCTATTGCCGTTTTTCCGCCGACGGAGGAATCCACCATTGCAAGAAGCGAGGTGGGTATCTGTACGTATTTTATACCGCGCAGATACGTTGCCGCCGCAAAGCCCGTAATATCGCCCGTTACACCGCCGCCAAGGGCGATGATGAGGTCGCTTCCCGTAAGAGGAATGGAGGCCAGATGCCGCCAAAGCTTAAAAAGTGTTTCGGGTGTTTTGCTTTCCTCTCCCGCGGGGAAGATAAATTCGTTTACGGCAAATCCCGCTTCCGCGAGGCTGTTTTTTACTTTTTCAAGGTATAAGGGGGCAACGTTGGTGTCGCTTACCACGCATACCGCAGAGGGGGAGAAAATGTCGGCAACAGCCTTGCCGCAGTTTTCAAGCAGGCCCTTTTCTATCAGCACATCGTATGTTTTTGATGCGCTTACGGTTATCTTATAAGCCATAGCCGTCTGTTTCCTCCTTTATTATTCTGCCTTCTCTCAAAAGAGCGCGCAGGGTGTCGGCATCATTTGAGTCGATCGCCGTTTTATACTGTGTGAGTGATGAAATTATGAAGTCCAGCTCCGCCGAAAGATGCTCGATGTTCTGCAAAAACAGCTCAGTCCACATATTCTCATCAAGCTTTGCAACGCGGGTAAGGTCCTTATACGAGCCTGCCGAAAAGCCGTGGTGCATCTTTGCGGTAGGGCTTTTTACGTAAGCATTTGAAACAACGTGTGCAAGCTGAGAGGTGTACGCTATCATTCTGTCATGCTCTTTTGCATCGCACAGGGTAAAGCGCCCGAAGCCAGCAGGGGCAAGCAGCTCTATTACGTGGTCTGTGAGCGCCATATCGGCATCGCTCGGAGGCACAAGAACCATCGAGGCTCCTTCAAAAAGCTCCGCGCGGCTGTAATCGATTCCCGAAAAGTGCAGACCTGCCATCGGGTGTGTGCCGCAAAAGCTGAAGCCGTACTTTTTTGCAAGAGGGAATACCGTTTCCGTTATTTTCTGCTTGGTACCGCAAATGTCGATCACGGTGCATCTGGTGCCGATGTGCGGTGCGATCTCTTCTATATATCTTATTGCCGCTTCGGGACAGATAGCAACGATAAGAAGGTCGCACAGCTTTATGTCTTCCGGTTTCAGCTCTGCGTCGCATATCCCGTTTTCAAGGGCGTAGTTCATTGTGTTTATGCTTGTATCAAAACCGAGTACCGTGTGCCCGTGCTTTTTATATGCCCGCGCAAACGAGCCTCCGATAAGTCCGAGACCGCAAATTGCAACCTTCATAATTCCTCCGGTAAAAACAAAAGGTGCCACAGCTTTTTACTGTGGCACCAAAAATACTAAATCCTTCTGATAACGCAGCAAAAACCTTTTACTTATTTTCCGAGATAAAAAAGTAAAAGTAATATGCTGCAAAGTTAACAGTACGGTTCATAACGTTCACCTATCCTTGATGGGTTGAGTATAGCACAAGGGGTGGGGAATGTCAAGTGGATTTTACTAAAAAAACGGGAAAATTTGCAAGTTTTGCGAAGCGATATTGCAAAATCAAAGCTCGGCAATTCCGGATGCATCGTGGAAGGGGAACTTTGTCTGTGCGCCGGGGATGGGAAGTCCGTTTTCGTCAAGGGGCATTATGCAAACCTCGCCCGATGTCTGGTAGCAGACGATAAGGGCCTTTCCGTCGCGGGAAAGCTCCATGTGTCTCGGCTTTTCGCCGTCGGTGGGGAGACGGCGCTTTTCGTAAAGCATACCGTTTTCGTCAACACCGAAGAAAACGAGAGATTCGCTGTAGCGGTTTGCGCCGTATACCGTCTTCTCGTCGGGGGAGAGGCAGATGGCGGAGCAGTGGCTCTTTCCTTCAAATCCTGCGGGAAGGGTGGAGATGCGCTGGCGCAGCTTCTTTTCGGGCATCTCGTACACAAGCACCTCGTTTGAAAGCTCGGTTATAACGTACAGCAGGCTTTCATCCTTATTAAATACTGCGTGGCGGGGATGCTGATCCTTTACGGTGTATATCTTATCCTTTACTTCTATCTCTCCGTCCTTGATGTTGTAGAAATAGATGATATCAAGGCCTACGTTTGTTGCCATAAGGGTGTCCTCTGCCTTGTTTACGTGTACAAAGTGTACGCGGCTGATGACGTCCTTGTCGTCGGTCTCGGGGGTCTGATAAAGGGAGGCGGTCTTTACAAATCTGCCCTCATCGTCGATCGTTGCGTAAAGAAGGTGGCCGGAGCCCCAGCAAGCACCGAATACCATTTTATTCTTTTCGGAATAGCAGATATGGCAAAGAGCGGTGCCTTCAAACTCCGCACTGTCGATAAGGCGGTAGCCGATGCCGTCCTTAACGTAAGAGTGAATAATTGCGTAGTCAGGTGTTTCGGTAGCGGCAAACATACGCTCACCGCAAACGATAACAAAGCTGGGCGCCTCAATGGTATCGGACCAGATAACGTCGCCCTTTTCGTTGCACTTTATGATATTTGTGTTTCCTTTTTCGCCGTAGCCGGATATAAGCAGTTCCATAGTTGACTCCAAATAATTAGTTTTTGTATATCATATCACAACATTCTTGCAATTTCAACAGAAAAGCCCGCAAATGCAGGCTTTTCTAATAAAATTAAGCTTTTTCTACTTCAGCCTCGGGAGCATTCTTTTTAACGCTCTCAACGCCGTTAAGGCAGCTTGCCTTGGTCTTGTAACCTTCGGAAACTGCGATCACTTCGCCGTTTCTTGCCTTCAGTCTGAATCTGAATTCGCCGGCATTATCCTCATATACCTCGAACTTGGGGTGCTTAACTGCAACAACGGGCTCAGCGGTCTGATCCTCGATCTCGCCTACACAGTTGGTCTTAACGCTTTCAATGCCGTTGAGGCAAGCGGCTTCTGTGGTATATACCTCGGAGGTAGCGATAACCTCGCCGTTGCCTGCCTTAAGGTCGAACTTGAAACCGGTAGCGGTCTCTTTAACAACAAACTTTCCCATTGTGAATACTTCCTTTCATAAATTGGCTTTCGCCTTTGAGTATGCTGATTTTAACATATTAATTATCTCTATTCAAGCATTTTTCATAAATTTCTCAGGCTTCTGATAAAAAAATGTATACACTATTGATACTGAGCCGCAGTTGTGATAGAATGAAGAAAACATCCGAAGGGAAAAGAGTATGAAGATCAAACAGATCAGAACATCATTTGAGCGTGCCTGTGCCATACCCAAACCCGAGCATAAGGATCCCCAAAGACCGAATATCCTTTTCCGAACCGTTATGCTGATAGCCTCGGTTCCCGATCTTATAGCAACCCGCTTTAGCGTTACCCGCAAAAGAATGGAAGAGGCGGGAGAAGGACCGTATCTTATACTTATGAATCACTCCAGCTTTATCGATCTGGAGATAGCTTCGTATATTTTTTACCCCAAGCCGCACTGTATCGTCAGCACCTTTGACAGCTTCGTGGGCAAAAGCTGGCTGATGAGGCAGATAGGCTGTATTCCCACACAGAAATTTGTAAGCGATATGACGCTTATAAAGGATATGACCTACGCGATAAAGGAAAAGAAAACAAGCGTGCTTATGTATCCCGAGGCGGGCTACAGTCTTGACGGACGCGCAACGCCCCTGCCGCGCAAAATGGGCATACTCTTAAAAAAACTCGGCGTCCCCGTTATATTTGTGGAAACCAAGGGCGCTTTTACGAGAGATCCGCTTTACAATCTGCTTCAGAAGCGCAAGGTTAAGGTATCTGCCGAGGTAAGCTGTCTACTGACGGCCGATGAGCTGAAAAGCAAGTCCGTTTCTGAGATAGATGAAATTCTTGATAATGCCTTCAGTTTTGACGGGTTTAAATGGCAGCAGGAAAACGGCATTGAGATAAAGGAGCCGTTCCGTGCCGACGGACTTGAAAGAATACTCTACAAATGTGCATCCTGCGGTGCCGAGGGTAAGACCGAGGGCAAGGGAACTGAATTTGTGTGCCACGCCTGCGGCAAGACCTATGAGCTGACCGCGCTCGGTAAGCTTGAAGCAAAGGACGGCAATACCGTAATCGACCACGTTCCCGATTGGTTCGATTGGCAGAGGGAAGAAGTAAGAAAAGAGATCGAAAACGGCGAATACTGTCTTGACTGTGCCGTGGATATCGGTATTCTTGCGGATTACAAGGGTATCTATATGGTGGGTGAAGGAAGGCTGAAGCACACTGCAGACGGCTTTGTTCTTGACGGGTGCGGCGGCAAGCTTCATTACGAGCAAAGCCCCATTTGCTCCTATACCCTTAATTCCGAATTCTATTTCTATGAGATTGGCGACGTTATTTCCATCGGCAATGCGGAGCGCCTTTACTACTGCTTCCCCAAAAACGGCGAATCCGTTGCAAAAGCACGCCTTGCCGCCGAGGAGATATATAAAATAAAAATGCCCCGCCGCAGAGGCACTTCCAAAGAGTAAAGTCCTGAACTGCACCGACCGCCCGTCATCCTTGAGCGTAGAGCCTTAAGATCCTTCGGTCGCTACGCTCCCTCGAGGATGACGAAGGCTCGCAGCGAAGGATCTTGCGGTCGGATAAAAAGGAGATACTGCTATGAAAATGAAGCTAAAGGACGGAAAGGCAAAGGTACTTACCCTCAGCTATGACGATGGAGTAGTTCAGGATATCAGGCTGATGGGGATAATGGATAAATACGGTCTAAAGGGCACGTTTAACATTAATTCGGGCACTTACCTTGCCGAAGAAAAGGTGAGGGAAACATACCGCGGACGGCTGAAACGCTCGGAGGCAATGGCGCTTTATACCGATTCGGGTCATGAGGTCGCCGTTCACGCATATACCCACCCCTTCCTTAACAGACTCGATTGCACCGAGATAATATACGAGATAACGGAAGACCGAAGGGATATAGAAAGCACGTATGGCGCGATAGCAAGGGGTATGGCATATCCTTACGGTGCTTATGACAAAAGGGTCATCGACGTGCTTCGGAAATGCGGTATCGTATATTCAAGAACGGTTAAGTCCACGGAAAAATTTGATTTCCCCGAGAATTGGCTGGAGCTTCACCCTACCTGCCACCACGATAACCCCAAGCTTACGGAGCTTATAAAGCGATTCGTTGAAACGCCGAACAAGCACGGAAATGCGGAGATGTTTTACCTTTGGGGACACAGCTTCGAGTTCGATACCAAGGATAACTGGGAAGTTATCGAACGCTTTGCGGAATATGCGGGCGGGCACGAGCATATCTGGTATGCAACGAATATCGAGATATACGATTACGTCAAGGCTTACGAGAGCCTGCACACCTCTTACGATAAAAGAATCGTACATAACCCATCGGCTATCGACGTTTGGTTTGAAAGCAAGGGCAAGACATACTGCGTAAAAGCAGGAGAAACGCTGAGGCTTTAAACACGAACGCCGTCCTCTGTGCATAACAGAGGACGGCGTTTCTATAGCTTTATTCTCCGAAATAATCATCCTTTTCAAGAACGAGAGCGCAGGAGCAGTTTCCTTCGCCGTCTCCCGCAAGCTCCATATCTTTGACTCGCCAACCCTTTGATAGATAATTCTTGTTTACCGCGTCCTTGAATTTGGTGTTTGTATAATCAAGGCATAGGTGCTGGCGTTTTACGGGCGTACCGCGCAGGAGATAGTCGATGGTGACACCGAAGATATCGGCAATTTGAGGCAGCAGGGTAATATCGGGATATCCGCCTGCGTTTTCCCATTTGCTGATCGCTCTGTCCGAAACACCGAGCTTTTCCGCAAGCGCCGCTTGGGTGAGCTCGTTTCTTTTTCTGAGATCTGCAAGTCTTGCACCGAATTTTTCCATACTCATTTTCGCACCTCCGTTTGTTGTGCTTTTATTGTAGCATACCTTTTTGATTTTCGCAACAAACGCTTTTTTGATATTTTTCGCCGTAAACCTTCCCAAATATCCACTTAAAGTAGAGAAGCGGTAAAAACGCAATTTTTGTTGATTGTTCTTGCAAAATGATTGACAAAGCGGCAAAAAAGTGCTACCATATTTTTTGTATCTTTTTAATTAGTTGAGGATCTATTATGCCCATTACCGAATTTCTTGAAAAAAATGCGAGGCTTTACCCCAATGACGTTGCGCTTGTTGAGGTAAACCCCGAAATAAGCCAGAAGCGCCCTTCGACCTGGCGCGAATACAGCCTTATCGAGTCCGCTCCCGGCGGAAAGTACCGCCGCGAGATGACTTGGCGCGATTTTGATATAAAGGCAAACCGCTTTGCAAATCTTCTTCTCACCCGCGGAGTTAAGAAGGGCGATAAGGTTGCTGTACTGCTGATGAACTGCCTTGAATGGCTTCCCATATACTTCGGCATTCTCAAAATGGGTGCACTTGCGGTTCCTATGAACTACCGCTATGCATCCGACGAGATAAAGTACTGCCTTGACCTTTCTGATTCCTCGGTGCTTGTTTTCGGCCCCGAGTTTACGGGACGTATTGAGGCGATCGCGGATAAGCTGACGGACATCAAGCATATGTTCTACGTCGGTAACGACGTTCCCCCCTTTGCGGATAATTACAGCGAGATGGTAAACTATTGCTCCTCCGTTGCTCCCGCTGTTGAAATAACCGACGATGACGATGCGGCTATCTACTTTTCCTCGGGTACTACCGGTTTTCCCAAGGCGATACTGCATTCTCACCGTGCGCTCGTTTCCTCCGCTAAAACCGAGCAGGCGCACCACGGACAAACAAAGGACGATGTTTTCCTTTGCATTCCGCCCCTCTATCACACGGGTGCGAAGATGCACTGGTTCGGAAGCCTGCTTTCGGGCAGCCGTGCAGTGCTTCTGCGCGGTGTAAAGCCCGAGTGGGTAATGCGCTGTGCTTCCGACGAGGGCGCTACCATCGTATGGCTTCTCGTGCCGTGGGTGCAGGATATACTTGACGCGCTTGATGCGGGTACCATTACCCTTAACGAATACGATCTTGAGCGCTGGCGCCTGATGCACATCGGTGCACAGCCCGTTCCTCCCAGCCTTATTACACGTTGGCTCAGTGTATTCCCCAAGCACCGGTACGATACCAACTACGGCCTTTCCGAGTCTATCGGACCCGGCTGCGTTCACCTTGGTGTGGAGAATATACATAAGGTAGGCGCGATCGGTAAGGCAGGTTACCTTTGGGAAACAAAGGTAGTGGATGAGCACGGAAACGAGGTTAAGGACGGTGAGGTCGGCGAGCTTGCAGTTAAGGGCCCCGGTGTTATGAAGTGCTACTACAAGAACACTGCCGCAACAAACGAGATACTCAAGGACGGCTGGCTCTATACCGGAGATATGGCAAAGATAGACGAGGACGGCTTTATCTACCTCGTTGACCGTAAGAAGGACGTTATCATAACGGGTGGCGAGAACCTTTACCCCGTTCAGATCGAGGATTTCCTCCGTGCAAACGATAAGATAAAGGACGTTGCCGTTATCGGTCTTCCCGATGAGCGACACGGAGAGATAGCCGCGGCTATTATTGAAATAAAGGAAGGCGAGACCGCAACAGAGGACGAGATAAACGAATTCTGTTTGGGTATGCCCCGCTATAAGAGACCCCGCAAGATCATTTTTGCGGAGGTACCGCGTAACCCCACAGGCAAGATAGAAAAGCCCAAGCTCCGCGAGATCTACTGCGGCGGAAGATTGGTTGAAAAACAGATAAAGGGATAATTGTTAACAAAAAGAAAGGATACTGTTATGACTTGGATTATACTCAGCGCAGTTACGGTTTTGGTTCTGTTTCTTGTTCTCGGATTCAAGGGGAAGGTGTGGCAGAAAAACAAAAAACAGTGGTTTGCACTTTTCGGTATTGCTTGGCTTGCTGCAGGCTGTATTGCTACCGTACCCACCGGACATACGGGTATCCTTGTTACTTTCGGTGCGGTCGAGGACGCTACCTATGAGGCGGGAGTTCATTTTAAACTCCCTATTCAGAAGGTCGTTGTTATGGATAACCGTACTCAGAAGGCGCTTTTGCAGCTCAAGTGCTTCTCAAGCGACATTCAGGAGGTCAGCGTCAATTATTCCATAAACTATCAGATAGAAAAAGAAAACGCGCAGAAGATCTATAAGACCATCGGCGAAAAGTATTATGAGGTAGTTATGGAGCCCCGTATCCACGAGGCTGTAAGAAGCGTTATCTCCAAATACAGCGCTGAGAACCTTATCGAAAGCCGCGACCAGCTCTCTGTACGTATCACCGAGATACTTGAAAAGGAGCTTGGTGCTTACAACATCGTTGTAGTTAACACTGCAATAGAGGATCTTGATTTCTCCGATGCATTTACAAACGCTGTCGAGGAAAAGCAGGTCGCACAGCAGAATTATCTGAAGGCGCAGACTGAGCAGGAACAGAAGATAATGGAGCAGGAAGCCACAGCAGAGCGCGATGAGATAGCGGCAAAGGCGGCGGCTGAGGTTGCACGTATCCAGGCAGAGGCTGATGCTGAGGTCATGAAGATACAGGCGGATGCGGCAGAGTACGCAGGTCAGCGCGATGCGGCAATAAACAAGGCACTTGCCGATACGCTTACCGAGGTGCTTATCAAGTACTATGAGATACAGCGCTGGGACGGTAAGCTTCCCGAGTACTTTGTTTCGGGTACCGAAGGCGTTCTTCCCATCCTCGGAAATCTTCCCACCGACCAACCCACAGAATAACAAAAAAACGGCTTGAAAATGCATTTGCAACCGTCGGTTGCGCGTTTTCAAGCCGTTGTTGGTAGTGTTTTTGTGCCTTTAGTTGTAAAATGAAAGCACAAAACATCACGGAGGTAACGATGAAATTACACGAAAAGATCTACTATTGCCGAAAAAAAGCGGGATACTCGCAGGAGGATATGGCAGAAAAATTAGGAGTCTCCCGTCAGGCGGTAAGCAAATGGGAAACGGGCGAGGCAGTCCCCGAGCTTGCTAAGTTCACGGCTATCGCCAAGCTGTTTGATGTGTCAACGGACTGGCTTCTGTGCGATGATGACAGCGAGCCTGTTCCGCCCGAAAATACCGGTAGCGATACAAAAGCGTCTCCGAATTTTGCCGAGGAGATATCCGATGGGTATATGAGCATTATTTCAAAGATGTGGCGCACTTACGGCTGGCTTATCGGTGTTATAATGATGATAGGCGGCGCGGGTATCTTCCTTGTTGCGCTTGTAGGTATGCTTGCTTTCGGCGCAATGGGCAAAACTGCGGAAAATGTGTTCGGAATGTTTGATTACGGCTTTGGATACGGCGGATATACCGATGCAGTCCAAGGTATGACAAGCGGCGTTTCCGCTGTGCCTGCCTTGGGTATGATATTTGGTGCCGTTATCTTCATCGCGGGTCTTGTGCTTGTTATCATCCATAGAAGAAAGTACGGCAAGAAATGAATTGAATAATAACGGCGGAAGCGAGCCCGATGCCATTGATTTAAGCCAACCGCAAGATCCTTCACTGCGGCATTTCCCCTTTGTCATCCAAACGTATCTCGCTTGCGCGAGATACGTTTGGATGACGGCGGGTGGCTTTTTCTTGTATTTTGAACCGAATTTTTACGTTATTTTTATAACCCGAAATTATAGAAAAATCCATAGACATTTTTATCGGAATGATGTATACTGTAGTTAATACATAAGTATTCAACCAACAAATTACAACAAAGGAAAGGGAAGAACTATGGAAAAATGGTCAAAAGAAAAAGCTTGGGAATGGTATAACTCCCGCCCGTGGATCCGCGGATTTAACTTTGTGCCCTCCGATTGCTCGGGTTGGGTTGAAATGTGGCAGGAATACAATCACGCACAGAAGGTAGAAACCATCCGCCGCGAGCTTGCTCTCGCAAAGCAGATCGGCTTTAACGCTGTAAGACAGTTCCTTGCTTTCGACGTTTGGATGTATCAGCGTGAAAGCTTCCTTAAAAATGTTGAGGAGTTCCTTACCATTGCGGCAGAAAACGATATCGGAGTTCTGTTCGTTCTTATCTCCGACGGCGGAAGACCCAAGAAGAAGCCCGAGTTCGGTGAAATAAACAACGGACTGTTCCACGGCTCCTTCTCCAATGATTATAAAACGATTCCCGGTGTGTTCCCCTCTACCGAGCCCGCAGAGCCCGCACCTACTGCGCCCGTGGCAAAGCCCGAGCCGCTCTACAGCCCCGTAGACGAGCCTGAGCTTGCTGAGAAGTTCTACCAGTACGTAGACGACCTCGCAAGCCGCTACGCAAAGGACGAGAGAGTTATCGTATGGAACATCTGGAACGAGCCCGGTAACAGCGCAAGAGGCACACTCAGCGTTCCTCATATGAAGCGCGCGTTTGAGATCTTCCGTTCCTACGATCCCATTCAGCCTCTCTGTGCCGACGTGTGGAGAATGCCCAAGTCCAACATCCTCACCGAGGAAGAGACTATTGCTATCGAGCTTTCCGATATCATAAGCTATCACGATTACGGCTCCATTGACCACTCCGTAAGAGTTATAGAATTCCTCCGTCAGTATGACAGACCTATGCTTAACACCGAGTGGCTCCACAGAGTTCAGCACAACAACGTGGCAACTCACCTTCCCATTTATTACAACAACAATATAGGTGTGTTCAACTGGGGCTTTGTAAACGGTAAGTTCAGAGGCCACGAGCCGTGGGAAGCTTGCTGGAAGCGTTACACAAGAGGCGAAAAGCTGGATATATACAAGTGGCAGCACGACCTGCTCCGCCAAAACTACCGCCCCTACGACCCCGAGGAGATCAAAAAGTTCTCCATGTATGCCGCTATGGCAGATAAGAAGTTTGCAAATAAGAACGCAGACAAGTAAAGAATAAACAGAATCGGTCAGAGAATTCATCGAATTCTCTGACCGATTTTTATTCGTTGGTAGTAGATAACAGGGGGTTCGGTGTACGGAAAGGCGTAACTCGGCAAGCCTTTACCATTTCGGCATAGTCCTGCCAGCAGGTAATCTTATCCTCGGTATATATACCGCCCATCCACGGCTCTGCATCGTAATGGCAGTCGGATGATCCCGTAACTGGGAAGCCAAAGGAGCGGGCGTAAGCCAAGGCTCTGTCATCAAAGATCCAACCCTCCTCGGGGGAACCGGGGTGCGCGGAGTTTATTACCTCCACGGCGTCGGTCACCTCGGGGTAAAGGCGCAGGCATTTTATGTATCTGCGCTGGCGGAAGGGGTGTGCGTGCACGCAGAAAAAGCCGTGCTCGCGGCAAAGCTCAATAAACTCACGCATTTCCATTTTGTCGCAATCGGGATGTGATAGCAGAAACTCGCGGTCGATGCCGTAGATAAGAAACTCGGTCTGCCCGTAGTTGAATTCAACTCCGAAAAATACGTCAACACCAATCTCGTCGCCCACACGCTTTGCGTTCTCGTAGCCCGACATATACTGCGCGACCTTATCCTCCCACGGGATGTCCTTCGGCACACAGCTGCTTCCGTTAAAGAAGTGGTCGGTGACAAAGATGCCGTCATAGCCGAGCTTTTTGTAGTGCTTTACGCACTCTTCGCCTGACCAGCGTGCACATTTGCTTGCTTCGTTTGTGTGGCAATGCGTTTCGTATTTGTACATACTATATTTCCTCTGTTACGATCTCAGCCTCAACATTGGTTCTGCCGTCCGCGCGTACGGTACGCATTGAGAAAACTCCGTCATCGGTCTCGGAACGGTAGATCTTCAGCTCCTCACCCGTTTTTGCCTCTGCAAGATAGGAGATGGAGAAGGTAAGTATGCGGCGCGAATTCATATCGGGAATGTGATCGCAAAGCATATCCGCATAGCGGGTGTTGTTCATGTGTCCGTTTTCATCGCATTCGGAGAGAGCAACGGTATGCTCGCCCACGATGGCAAAAGCCTCCGCATCGGGCATGTGCAGACGGGTGGGTACATCAAGCATAATGGGCTCGTCCGAGCAGTAATTAAGCGGTACCGCGCCTTTTTTAACGGGGCGTCCGCGCTCGATATCAAGCATAGCGAAGGTTGCAATGCCCTCCGCAAGCAGCATTCCGTCACGGCGTATGTCAAAGCATCTTACAAAGCTGAAATGCCCGCCTGCATCCGTTGCCCAAGTGTTTGCGGTAAGGTCCTCATATTTGCGCATATCGCCGTATATGCTTACCGTCATTCTGCTGACAACAAACGCATATCCGAGCCTTCTCAGTTCGTCGCCCGAGGGGCCGTGCTCCTCGGAGCAGAGGTTCACCGTCTCCTGCATCTCCTTGATAACTGCGGAAGGTCGGAGAAGTCCGTTTGGATATGTATCGTGGAAATTAACTTTAAAATCTCTTGTGTGTTTCATACGTTTAAAAAGTATCGGGCAGCGCGAAGGCTGCCCGATAAAAAAGTCTATTAAGCCTTTCCGGAAGATCCAAGCACGTTGCAGATCTTGTGCTTGACCATATTCTTGACCTCGGTGCGTGCAACAGCGAGATAGCCTCTGGGGTCGAACACGTCGGGGGTCTCGGTGAATACGCGGCGGATGCCTGCGGTCATTGCAAGGCGGATATCGGAGTCGATATTGATCTTGCAAACTGCCATAGAAGCTGCCTTGCGGAGCTGCTCCTCGGGAATACCTACTGCATCGGGAAGCTTGCCGCCGAGAGCGTTGATCTCCTGAACAAATTCCTGAGGAACGGAGGAAGCACCGTGAAGAACGATGGGGAAATTGGGAAGGCGCTTTTCGATCTCTTCAAGAATATCAAAGCGGAGCGGAGGGGGAACAAGAATGCCCTTCTCGTTTCTGGAGCACTGCTTAGCGGTGAACTTGTATGCGCCGTGGGGGGTACCGATAGAGATAGCGAGGGTGTCAACACCGGTTCTGGTAACGAAGTCCTCAACCTCCTCGGGACGGGTGTAGGTGGACTGCTCTGCAACAACGTCGTCCTCAACGCCCGCAAGAACGCCAAGCTCGCCCTCTACGACAACGCCGTGAGCGTGAGCGTATTCAACTACCTTCTTGGTAAGTGAGATATTGTCCTCGTATGCGTGGTGGGAACCGTCGATCATAACGGAGGTAAAGCCGCCGTCGATGCAGGCCTTGCAGATCTCAAAGTCTGCGCCGTGGTCAAGGTGGAGAGCAAGGTCAACGCCGCTGTCCTCAACTGCTGCCTTTGCAAGTCCCATAAGGTAC
>JAZQFL010000236.1:0-3875 GCA_045539485.1 Eubacteriales bacterium | reverse complement strand
TCTTCCTCGGTGTTTGAATGGGAGAGCGAAAACCTGAGCGATCCGTGTGCCATTTCGATAGGAAGACCTGTTGCAAGCAATACGTGTGACGCCTCCAGCGAGTTTGACGAACACGCCGAGCCCGTGGATGCCGAAATTCCGTTTATATCAAGCCACAAAAGCAAGCTCTCTCCCTCAACGAACTCAAACGAAACGTTCACATTTCCGGGCAAGCGATCTTGTCTGCCACCGTTAAGCTTCGAATAAGGGATCAAAAGCAACCCATCGATCAACCTATCACGCATACGTGCGATACGTTCACCGTCAGACAGACCCTCGCAGGCTATCTCCAAAGCCTTTGTGAGTCCTACAATATACGGAATATTCTCTGTGCCTCCGCGCTTGCCGCGTTCTTGGCCTCCACCGTCGATAAGGTTGACCAAACGAACCCCCTGTCGCACATAAAGCGCGCCAATTCCCTTAGGCGCGCCGAACTTGTGACCCGAAAAAGCCAGCATATCAGCTCCGATCTCCTTGACATTAACGGGAATACTTCCGACCGCCTGTACCGCATCGGTAAAGAACAACGCACCGTTTTTGTGAGCGATATCAGCAATCTCTTCCACGGGCTGTATCGTTCCGATCTCGTTATTGGCGTACATTACAGTAACCAATGCCGTTTTTCCGTCCACCGCAGCCTTCAATTGCTCAAGATCAACGAATCCGTCCGTATCAACACCGACATAAACGACTTCAAAGCCCTCTTTTTCAAGCGCCTTACAGGTATGCAACACCGCGTGGTGCTCAATTGCGCTCGTAACGATCTTATTTCTGCCGTTTTTTGCAGCACGCACAGCCCCCTTTATTGCCCAGTTATCGGACTCCGAGCCGCATGACGTGAAATATATCTCATTTGCTTTATCCGCTCCGATCAGATGTGCGATCTTTTCGCGGCATTCACGAAGCATAGCAGACGCCGTCTGACCGTCCTCGTGCAAGCTTGACGGATTTCCCCAATATTTTTCAAAGCAAGGTAACATCGCCTGAACGACTTCAGGTAAAACCGGTGTCGTGGCGGCGTTATCTGCATAAATCCTGTTTGACATAACCCCCTCCGAGTTCAGATAATTCTACATAACATCTTATTTTATACTATTTTTTCATTTCTTGCAATCCATTACTGCAATATATATGTTAATATTTTATGAATTCTTACATTCCCTTTCCAAATCAATAATTAAATCAGAATTTTTTTGCCATTACAGACATGTCTCCCCTCGGATCGTGCGAATACGGCACAGCTCGAGGGGAGACTTACAACTTACGTATGTAATTAACCTATAATTCCGGCTACGGAATAGATCGGATGGTGATCGGAGGCATAATCTCCGTTTATCTTCTCATTGCAGACCTCGTAGCTCTCCGCATAAATATCGGATGAGCAGAAAATGAAGTCAATAAGCTTGCTTGAGCTTCCGTAATTGTGGAAAGTCGGCGATATCTGACTTTCACTGGCTATACGAGAGACATCGGAATATCCGCTGCTCATGAGAGATTTATAAACGCTTGACGATGTTGTACAGTTAAAATCACCCGTTATAAACGTAGGAAGATCGGGAAGCTTCTTGATCTCGGACATCAAGACCTCGATCTGCGCAACTCTCGATTCCTCATTTGTATGCTCAAGATGCGTATTTACGTGCAGGAAATTGAGTCCGTCAGATTTGCGCTCCAGCACCGCATACGTCATAATTCTCGGATAAGAGGACGAATCGTACTTCGACCCGGCCACATTAGGTGTGCTGGAGAGCCACTTCGTTCCGCTGTCAAGCACCTTAAATTTGTCCTTAAGATAGAATATCGCGCTGTATTCTCCTGAATTTCCACCGTTGCGTCCGACACCGACGTAATCATAATCTGAATTTATGCGTGTTTTTAGTATATTCATCCAAGAAACAGACGCTTCCTGTACGCCAAGGATGTCCGGCTTATATTTGTTTATCATCTCAATAACTCGCTCGACACGCACGCTATCACTCGTATTCGTATAAATGTTAAAACTCATAACAGATATGGTTTCAAGCTGTGTTGAGGCGCGGAATCCATCCTCTATAATAACATTAAGCTCACCATTACCGACGAACAGCTTTTTAAATTCCGAACTTATGCTTGCAAGACCGGAAACATCCTTTGCCATTGCCCAGATAATGTTATCCTGTGCGCCCATATAGTAACCGCTTCCGTCACCAGCATCCCATTTTGCCTTGAGCTCTGCGGGAACAAGCCCACATTCACCGATAATAAAGAGTGTCTTTTCGTCGCCTTCAAGATCTGATGCAAGAACGATCTCCGGATAATCTCCCGAAAGCTCGCAAACAATGCTTCTAAGCTTGCCTGCGATAGAGTTTTCCATACCCTTGCTGCTATTTATAACAACTGTTATATCAGCTATATCGACACCGTTTATCTTCAACGACTTAACATCATACTCGGCTTTAAACAGATACGCTTCGGAATCGTTGTAGAAGACCTCGCTTCTGTCAGCCTTTTTCAAATTTTCAATAAACAGTTCTACCGCTTTTACAGTTCCTTCATCACTCTTTCCGCCGATAACGAGCTTATCGCCGACCATACTGTAACCGTAATCTTCCCATTTGAGCTCGGACATAAACTCCTCGCTCTCTTCTCGGTTAGTTGTTCCGACAAGGATCTCATACTGTCCCTTTGCCAGAGCAGGGTTTCCTTCTTTGAAGAAATCGTCGGATGCTTTAATTGTAAATCCGTATACTTCCTTTATAGCCTGTATAAGCTTAGAAAACGCTTCGGTTACAGACGCAGAGGCTCCGTCCTTGCGTATAAGCTTATAATTTTCACGAAGCATTGCCGCTGTGATCTCGGCGGGCTCTTCAATTACCGGGGGAGATTCGGTCGTGGTTCCTTCCGGCGTAGTTGTATCCGCATCATTTTCACCGTTGTTACCTTTACAGGAGATCAGCGAAACTATACCGAACATCATGCAAAGTGCCAATATCATGCATAAGATCTTTTTCATACATACCTCCAAAACTGCATTTTGCAGCTTAAAATATTTAATCAAATTGATTCGAATCAAAGTGATTCAAGATAAGAAACGAGCGAATCGAATCCGTCAAGCACCAAAACTCCGCACTCAAGCAGAACTTCTTCCGGCTGATGTCCGCCAGCTACCAAGACGCAATCGGCACCGATAGCCTTTGCAACCTCGGCATCGTGTGTTGTGTCTCCTACAAAAAGTGCCACGGCATCAGGATTTTCCGCGCGCCATTTTTCGGCAATTCCGACCTTACTTGACGCTTGAATATTGTCCAGTCCGCGTACGTCCTCAAAATATCCGTATATTCCGAGTCCGCGGAGCTGAGAGATCAGCATATTGGTTTCCGTGGCTGATATAACCGTCTGACGCAGACCCATCTCATTAAATTTGTCCAAAGCCTCGCCGACTCCCTTTCGCAATCCGCAGTTTTCTGACTGCACGAGATATTCGGCGACCCATTCCGGAGCTATAACATCGCTGTAGCTTTCTTTTTCAAGATCGAAACCGAGCTTGACATAATAATCCCTGATCGGAAAGCCAAAAACCGAACGATATTTCTCTTCGTTCTCAAGCACCGGCAAACCCCTTTTGGCAAGAAGCTTATTCACCGCTTTAATGCCCGCACACACGTCATCAAAAACAGTGCCGTTAAAATCCCAAAGTATATATGTGTAAGTCATTCTTTATTTGTAAGGTTGAGCGGAGACGCCGCACAGCAACGTCTCCGCCCCTTGTTTCAAGATATTTTTCAAATAACGTGCGTTATATTATTCCTCGGTGTAGTAGAGCGGTGCCCACCAATCGTAATAAACGTGATAGATAC
>JAZQFL010000235.1:0-12454 GCA_045539485.1 Eubacteriales bacterium | reverse complement strand
TGTCTATACCCCCACCCGCTCCACGTGTTTTCTTTTCTCATAATGAGCTTTATAATTTGCTCTGCGGAGCGACCGTCTATATTCGTTAGCCCGTAAATCTCTACGGCTGTTTTTATCAACAGCGGCGAGGGATTCGTCCATTTTGGACGAGAGCGCTTTTTGAATATGCGGCGAAGGAATCCCGGATTCTCTCCTCTCGCTTCTTTTTCTGCTTTTTCGTAGGCTCCAATAATAGAGGAGTAGTGCTTTATAAAGCGGTATGCAAAGCGGCTTTTTCCGTTTGCTCGAGCGACGCCGAAATATAAAATCGGGTAACGCTTTGTAAAATTTCGGAGTGCTTCTACTGCGTCGATCGTTTTTGAAAGCTGTTCTATGTAGTTTTCGGGCGTGATGTTCATTCTCTCGCCTCCTTTGCCTCGGGCATATCTGCCGGGAGTAGTTGAAAGGCGAGGAGCCCTCCCTTTGTTTTTCCTACATAACGAAATCCGGCTTTTTCGTATGTCAACCCCCACGTTTTAACGCCGTGTACCATTGTCGGCTTTACCTTTTTCGTGTCAATAAATGTTATCATACCGAGCGGAGGGGGATCCCCGAAATGTGCTCTGGTAGCCGCTACCGCTTCGCGAATCATTTCCGACGCGATTCCCGCTCCCTCGTTTCTAAACGCCGAGCATACCCAAGCACCCGCCCAAGCGTGGCGGACGTATTCCGCGAACGGAAACGACGTTACCCAAAACGCCCGCCCAGTATCCGTCTCGGCGTATAGAACACAACAGCGCCCCGGCGGTACAAATTGAGGAGTTCCGGGCTTTTGGCGGTTATAGTGCCGATCGGCGATTTCGCGAGCTCTGCTGTCAAAACGGTTTGATTTTTGCCATATCATAGAGAGCCCTCCTTCGCGTATATCGTAATAATATTGTCGGTAACATTAAAGGATTGAACGCGAAGGTTCATTTTGTAGGAGGTCGCGTCGAGATCGCGAATCTCCCTCTCGGAAAGTAGAGCGAAAGCGCCCGCGTCTCCGTTGTTTGTAACGATTTCGAGAATAACCTCGGCGTTACTGCTCATTTGATATTTTTTCAAAAAATCTTTTACTTTCATAGAATCCCTCCGTTTATCTATAAAGGCTCCACCCGCTTTCGCGGAGTTGGAAAGCGTCTCCGTGTTGGATAATGTCCGCGTAGTTGCTATTTGCTACTCTCATAGCGTATTTGTCGATTTCGTAGGCGTGATATTCTACATTCGTAAAGCCCATTTTTTCAAGGCAATAACGACCGGTCCCGATACCGTCGTACATTGAAAGAACAAGGAGTTTTTCGTCTCTCGGTATATTTGCAAGGGCGCCGTTTAGAATATGTATAATTATTTCAGCCGTCCACCCGTTTCCGATTCCCTTATATGCTTGAGCGTCCGATACCGCTCTACAATAGTTATCGGGGAGAGTTTGAAGCCGACAAGCCTCGGGAACACTTAATTTTCGCAAAATATAAAATCCGTCGGGGAGTTTTATCGGATATTCTTTTCCGTGAACGAAAATAATTCCGTTCTTGACTAAATATGCGCGTTTCCTCTTTTTGTCGGGGAACTCTAAAAATATTTGATAGTCGTTAAATTCGTCTATTTTTTCAAAAACGAGAGTAGCACAAGAGGACGTTACCATACTCCCCGTTGAAAGCGTCGGGCTTTTGCTTGTGATCTCCGCTCTGTTGTATGCGTTGAACATTTCGGGAATATACCCGTATTTTTCAGCGAGTAAATCAAGAGCTCGTTTTACTGTTTCCGCCTCTCCGACATTTTCCGAAAAGATAAATTCCTCTATTCTTTGAACCACAAAATTATTTGATTCAAAAGAACCGTTCGCGGTAAGCGTCGGCGATTTTTCATATTTTATTCCGCCGTTGTTCTTTCCTCTCGGTAGTTGAAATATCACGGGCTCCGCTACCATTGTGTGGCGGTGCTTCGATAGCGTGTCTTCCGGAATCGCTCCATTACAGCGCGTCGTATATGCGTATGATTTTTCAAGCCACGCTAAACCGCTATCGATAACATTTTGTAATAGGATCCCGCGATCTTGAGGCTGATCTACTTTCCAATTAAAGGCGTAAAAGCGTTGTCTCGTTTGAGCTGAAACAAGAGCGGAGTTTATGTGCATAAGATCGACGCCTAACTCGGCGGAAATTTGATCTTTGATCGGTTGAGCGGCGCTTTTATTGTTTTCATACAAAAAGAAATCGGGTTGAAATTTTTCTTTTGCATAAAGATAATTCACGAACAATTCCCAACCGATACCCTCGGCTTTTGTTTCGCGGTTGTTTTTTTGTGCTATGCTCCAATGCGTACAAGGGGAGCCGCCTATTAAAAGTTTTATCATTTTTAGAATCCCTCCGTTTATCTATTAAGGGCGGATCCGCCGCCCGCGGTTTTACAAATCTCCGAAAAGTTCCTCGAGAAAAGCGTCGAGTTCTGCTTTTGCTTCGTTGCCTTGCTTCGTAAGCTCCGCCTCCTCTTCCGGGGTGTACTCTGTACGAGAGAGCCTTTTCTCCGTTTGGTCGTAACACGTCTTGAGATTGAATTTGTAATGACATTCGCAACCTTGACCGCCGCACCATACGCACCCCTCGGCTTTCATTTGCTCGAAAACCTCTTTTTTTGTCGGTGTAATAATTTTCATAATAGAATCTCTCCGTTTATCTATTTGTTTTATTTTCCGTATTTGTCTCGACCTTGCCCCGAGAAATCACAAAGCCCTTCGTTAACGGCTTCGCGGGCGATCGGTCCCGTCCCGGTGAGAATGAATATAACCCACTCGAGAGCGCGTTTTAATATCCTTTTCATTATGTAACCTCCGTCTTTGTTTTGTGTCCGCGGTTTCTAATGCTCGCTTGTATGTTCTTTTGTGCGAGTTCCGCGGAATAGATCGGGCGGGCGGCGTCGTCCCTCTCGCCGGTGAAGCCTCGAGAAAGCTCTCTATAAATTGTCGCGGTGTGAACCCCGAGGGCTTTCGCTATATCGCAAGGGCGGGAACCGCTCGAATATTCCTTCTCGATCTTCTTTCGTTCCTCGTAGGTGAGGTATCGACAAATCATACAAAACTCCTTCCTTAAAAATAAAAATGTGCGGAAGGTTGCAACCTCCCGCACATTTTTAGCGGTTTTGAGGTCGTTTTAACCTTTCGCACATATTATAAAACTTTTTAAATTACGCGAAGCCTATGAAAAATATTGCATTTTATGCCGGATAATGATATAATATAATGAATTATTGTTTTTTTCGGAGGTACACAATGCAGAGAAAACACCGAATTTCGGCATTTATACTTGCCCTGCTTATGGCGATTCCGTTTATTCACGCACCGATCACCGTAAATGCGGAGGACGGTAACGCAGTATATGTCAGCGACAGCGGAAACGATACAAACGTCGGTAGCTCCGCAAATAGCGCGCTGGCAACCCTTGACGCCGCATTTGAAAAGCTCGGATCCGACGGAGGAACCGTCGTTATATGCGGCGAGGTTAAAATTAAAGCAACAGTTACCACCTGCTCGGGCGCTGTAACGATAACCTCCGTACATAAAGGTGTTGATTTCCGCAAGAGCGGAGCAAGCCTGACCTGCTACAAGGGCATAACTATGGCAGGCGCGCTGAAGCTTGAAAAGCTGAATATCATTTCAATGACACCGAGTACCACAAACTTTTATCCCTACAACTCCATCGGCATGAATGGTTATTCGCTTCATATAGGCAAGGAAGTGGAATGCACGCTAGGCGGTAAATGCGAAACGTATCTTTCCATCGTAAGCGGAAGCGGCGATCAGAAGCTTACCGTGGAGAGCGGACACTGGCAGAGAGTGCGCGGTAACGATGCTGCGGGCAAATCAAACGAACGCGTACGCGCAACGATAAACATCAGCGGCGGTACCTTCCACGAAAAGCTTATACTCACCGGAGAAAAGGCAAAACACTACACCAACGTTGATGTAACGATCAACGGCGGTGAATTCCTTGGTGGAATTTACCTTGTTGCTTTTGAAAAGGATGGAAAGTTTCAGGAATCTCCCTCTTTTACGGGTGATGTTAATATAACCGTAAACGGCGGTAATATCTACGGACCGCTCAGCTGGTCTTATAAGCATCTCGGAACCTTCAGCGGTACATACGATCTAAACCTCATATATGATGAGAATTATATCGGCAGTCCGAATCACATAACCGAAATATACGGCCCCGATACAAACAGCACGCTTACTTACGGCGAATCGGTAGACCCCTCCGCTATCGTTACAGGCGAGGAGAGCTTTACGACCTGCCTCCGCGCGGCCGCTGACCCCTTTGTGTTCTATCACGACGGAATGTACTATCTGACAAGCACGAGCGGAACCTCCATAGGTCTTGCATGCGCCGCTAACCTCGCCGACCTCGGCAAGGCTGCAAAGACCACGATATTCACCTCCGAAAAGATAACCGGCACAAAAACTTCAAAATATCAAAATGCCTGGTCACCCGAGATACATCACTTTACCGACGAGGAATTGGGAGAAGGCAACGGCGGCTGGTATATGTTCCTCGGACTTACCGATGTAGAAAATACCGAGAACCTCTATGATGAAGGCGCCACAGAGGCGGAAAAGCAACGGGAGTACGTGCTGAAATGCCTTGACGGCGACTATCTGCTCGGCAGATGGGGCAGCCTTGAAGGAGAAGTGAACGTACCTACAAGAATAAGATTTACCGGCACATATAAGGACACTGAAAACGGAGCAGAAGTAGATAAGGTATACAACGAAAACGGCTTCTGTGCCGGTATGAGCATTCTCCGCTATGACAGCAAGGTCTATATGACCTTTGTAAACGAGCGCGGCAGAGACGAAACATCCGAACGCTTCTATCAAACAATAGAAATAGTTGAAATAACCAAGAACGAAAACGGAAAACATCCTCTCGGATATATTTACGGCCAGCCCGTTACGATCTGCGAGCCCGAACAAGCATGGGAAAAGGGCGGGCTGTCTGATGAAAAAAGATACCCCGAGGTCGTTGAGGGCTGCTCCGCAATTTACGGCGAGGACGGCTCCGTATACCTTGTATATACCGGAAGCGGCTACTGGAGCGATGCCTATGCACTTGGCTATATGAAGCTGACAAGCAGTGACCCCCTTTCCAAAGGCAGCTGGGCAAAAAGCGAAGAGAACCCCATTCTGCAGGCAAAACCCAAGGCCGACCGTGATGCAAATTCCGTAAACGGCAGCGGACACGGCTCGTACTTTACCGATGCAGAGGGTAAAATGTGGGTATGCTACCACGGCTATATAGGAGTAAATACTGCCAGCGGCAGATATGCATTCCTCGAGCGAATCTACGTAAGTGAAGACGGTGTTACGATCGGCAAAGACAATATCGATATCCATCCCGCAGATGCAAATACCGTTCTCACCGAACCGCTTAATTACCTCCCTCTTGAAAAGCGCGTGAGCGGCTTTGCGAACACGAATCGCGAAAAGAGTGTACCTTACTTCAAAGCATCCTCACTTACACTTGAAAATAATTTAGCAATGAATTTCAAGGTTGCTAACGCAATTGATAACACGTCCGGCTACAGCGGCGTATATGCGGTATTTGAGATATGCGGATCGTCCACCGAGGTAAAACACGGCTCTGCTAACGGGGACCTGCTTGTATTCAGCTTCAAAAACCTCTCACCTGCGATGATGGGGGATACTGTTAAAGCTACACTTTACGCAGTATATAACGGCAAAACTTATGCGGTCGATTCCGTACAGACGTCTATAGCATCATATTGCCGAAATATGCTTGCTTCGTATTCGTCAGATGAAGCTCTGTGTACTCTTATCGTTGACTTGCTGAATTACGGAGCAACGTCGCAGATCTACAGAGAGCATAACGTACATTACCTTGTAAACAGTATACTCACAGAGGAACAAAAGAGCCTCGCATCCGCTGACCGGGAAATAACAACACAGTATAAGCTGGAATCCATCGATACGGAGCGCAAGGCCGTATGGAAGTTTGCTTCTCTAAAGTTCAGCGACGACATTACAGTAAATCTCAAATTCAGCGCAGACACCGTAAGCGGTCTTAGCGCAAAAATAAATATGTCAGGAAAAACATGGAACCTTTCTTCCGATTCATTCGTCTATGATGAGGGAAACTGGAGGATAAGCTTCAATGATTTCCACGCCTTGCAAATGTCTGACGAGATCGTTATCCAGATATTTGAGGGAGACGTACCTGTAAGTGACAAGCTTTATTACAGCGTAGAATCTTATGCATATACCGCTTCTCAATACGGAAGCTCACCTTTGGCGGATCTAATGTCGGCGATGATCAAGTACGGCGATTCCGCAAAGGAATATGCAAACAAAGGAGAATGAAATGACTACAAAAAAGCAATATAGCAAGCCTGCGGTCAATATAGTATATCTGAGACCTGATACTATATTTACCGGAGATCCGTCGGGGAACTCCGGGCCTGTTGAGCTTCCGGATATGCCTCTTTCCCGTTCAGCATCCAATTGGATTCTGGAAGGTAAACAATAATAAACAAGAAAACCGCCCTCTCGGGGCGGTTTTCTTCATTAATTATTCGTTATTCACTAATCCGTGATCTCCACTGCGCCGTCCTCGGCTGTTGCCGTAAACGTCATTCCGTTTGTTGCGGAGGTAGTGAAGGTGTTTGTTCCGAGAGGCGTGCCGTTAAGGCTGATATGCTTTGATGCGCTGATGCTTGCAACAAAGCGGCTGACGGACTGCGAAAGCTCGGCATTTATATCACCCTTTACCGCGTGAAGCTCGCATGCGGTAAACTCTGTGCCTGCGACCTTGATGCTTCCGTCCGCGGACTTGATACGCAGATCGCTTGCAAAGCTGCCGCTTACGTCTGTATTTCCCAGAACCGTCTCTATCTGCATACGCGAGTGCGTTGAGGTGTTGCGCACGGTAACGGTACCGTTTTCCGCTTTAAGGATAATATCCGCGCTTGTGTCATGGATGCCTTCAAAGATTATATCGCCCTCAAGCACCGTTATCTGAATAGCATTAAGCGGAGTGCCCGCGGGCACGTACACGTTTATCCACTTTTCCGATTCTTCAAAGCTCAGATCGTGGAGAATATTGCGCAGACCGCCGAATGATATGCCCTGACCGCCCTCCTTGATGATATCAACGATACCGAGAGTGTCGTTTATCTGAAGCATATTGCTGGAGATACCCTTGATATATCCGCCCTCGAAGAGATTGTATATCTCAACCTTGCACTCCGTGCCCTCGCGGACGTATACGTTGCCCTTTTTGAGGTCAACGGCTATCTTCTGCATCTTTGCGGGGTCGTATTCCATTACGGAAACACGGTTGCCGTCCGCATCCTTTGAAATGTTGAAAAGCTCGATATTCTGCGCGGCGGCGCGGTCCTCTGCCTCACCGCACAGCCAAAAGCCGCCAAGTACTATGAGGACCGAAACAACAAGAAAGATCATAGAAGCCGGTTTCATCTTGCCATCGCCCCCTTAACTCTGTAATAAAGGCGCTTGAGCGCTCTGGCGAAGCCGCCCATCATATGTACCGTCTGCTTGATAAGCCACGGGAAGAAGCGTACGGCGAAGTTATAAAGAACTATACCGCCGAACATCGTGCATCCGCCGATAACGATACCTTGACCTATCTCGTAAAGACCTGCGGCAAGCGTTGCGTCGTTAAAGACCTGGGTAGCGCCGTAAATGATACCCACAAGCGCGAGTGCGGCACCCGCAACAACGACCGCAAGCAGTGCGGCAACAAAAACAACGATGAGAGCAACGAAGGTAAGGATCATCACCGTAAGAAGCAGGTAAACAAATAAGGTAAGCACAAGCCAAAGGGGTGAGAGCGCCCAGAACAGCGCGTTAAACGCGGTGTGGTCCTTTGTGTCGCTTATCTTGCCGGGGTTGCGGAGCTTTTCGTTTTCTCCGTTTCGCGCGGGACGGACGGGAAGCCGCTCGGTGGGAGCCTTCTCTCTATGTTCATCATGCGCTTTTTTTGATTCTTTTTTAGGAGCCTCCGCCTCCTTTTTGGGTGCGGGAGCTTCTTTCTTTGGAGTATCCTTCTTTTCAGGTGTTTTTTCCGTCTGCTGTTTTTTTGGCGGTTCAGCAGGCTTGTGCACCTCTTTCTTTTCCTCTTTTTCGGAGCTTTCGGGTATGCCCGCCTCGTTAAGCAGATCGTTAACGAAAGCTTCTATGTCTATTCCGCCGGATAAAATGGCGGAAAGCTCTTCGGGCGGAAGCTCATCAAGCAAGGCGGAAACACGGCCGGTATACTTCGATACCTCGCGGCCGTCCAGTCCGTGTGAGGAAAGACCGTGCGCGACTCCGTCAAGGAAATCAGCCTTTTCCATACTCTATCCTTTCCCTTACAACATTTTTACAATTGTTGAAAAAACTTTACTTTTTCGACACAATATGTTAATATATCTTCCGTAATAGATAAAATGTCAGATAGCCGATGGCTATACACATTCATTATACTAAATGTAAGGGAAAAATGCAATATGAGAATGCGAAAAAAACGTCACGGCGCGGAGAGACTGCAAAACTGTGCAGAGTTCCTTGCCCCCGACAGAGAAATAACCAAGGCAGACGCAAGCGCACCTTTTGTAAATAAAAAGGGCGAGATACATCTGGAGATAGGCTGCGGCAAGGGTGCATTTGCCGTTAAAAATGCCGCATCCCGCCCCGAGATAAACTTCTACGCCATGGAAAAGGTGGAGAACGTAATAATCAACGCGCTGGAAAAGGCTATGGCGCGCAAGGATGAGGTAAAGAACAATCTCCGCTTCATTTGCGGACACGCGGAGGAGCTGGAGGAAATGTTTGCCGAGCACAGCATTTCCGTAATTTACCTCAATTTTTCCGACCCTTGGCCGAAGAAGGGACACCACAGACGCCGCCTCACGGCGCCCGACAGGCTTGATACCTATAAAAAGCTGCTTGTCCCCGGGGGAAAAATAATCCAAAAGACCGATAACGTCGATCTTTTTGAATACTCCGTTGAGGAATACCGCAACGCGGGCCTTACCGTGGAGTTTGCCACCACAGACCTGCACAACAGCAGCCGCGCCGCTGAAAACATCACCACCGAGTACGAGGAGAACTTCATGCGCGAGGGTAAGCCCATCTGCTGTGTTATCGTCTCAACCGAGCGAAGCGAGGTTATATCGCAACCGTAAGGTTATATCGCATTTTGCGGAACGCAAAATATATCGCGTTCGCTTGCGAACATATCGCCGCCCTCTTACCGAACACAAAAGGAGAATAAAATGAAAGCTTTTATTCGAATGCTATGCGTTTTTTTCAGCCTTATTATGCTGTTTTCGTCCGCGCCCGCCGTTTTTGCGGAGGAGAGCGGTATGAAATTTACCGCGCAGGATTCATATCTGCCCGTAAAGGGGCTCGCGGAGACGCCGAACAGCTTTGAAGCTTGGGTAAAGCTTCAAAGCACAGCCGCCTCCGACCGCGCGGGCGTTATACTCGGCAATTACGGTGCGGGACGCTCCATAATCAATTTCGAAATACACAAAAACGGCAGACCCCGCCTTTATTGGACAGACTCCAAGGGTGAGACCGCAGACTGGACCTTTTCGGGCATAAACGTATGCACCGGTAACTGGGTGCACGTATGTATAGTGCGCGACCTCAGCCAAAACAAGGTCTTCTGCTATATCGACGGAAAGCTGAGGCAGACCTTGGCGATTACGGATAAGGGCCGCGAGGATACCCTTGCCGCAAGCGGACTGTGCCTCGGAGGTGATCTGAGAAGCGGAAACTCACAGTTTTTTAAGGGCGAGTTGCGCTCTGCCGCTATCTATTCCTCTGTCCGTACACCCGAGGACATTGCCGCCGCAGTAAATGACGGCTTGATAGCCTGCTACGATCTTGCAAATGCAAAGGCAGGTGCGGACATTACCGACACGGGTGCTAACGGCTACGATCTAAAGTATTCCTCAAACGTGCTGTGGATAAAGCCCGAGGACAAGGCAGAGGTTACAGACTATGCATACTCCTTTGCCGTTGTGGGCGACACACAGGTAATGAACTACAAATACCCCGACAAATTCGGCACCATATATGAATGGATACTTGATAACATCGAGAAAAAGAAGATAAAATTCGTTCTCGGACTCGGCGATATAACCGAAAAGAGCGGAGCAGACGAATGGGAACGCGCGAAAGCCGCCATCCACTCGCTTGACGGCAAGGTGGATTACAATATCGTACGCGGAAACCACGACAGCGTAGCTACATATACCAAGGCATTCCCGTGGAAGGACTACAAGGAGGTATTCGGCGGAAGCTTCAATTCCTCTATGATGTACACCTACCGCACGCTTGATATCGGGGATGTGAAATATCTCTTTATCACGCTTGATTACGGAGCAGGCGACAAGGCGCTTGAATGGGCGGGTGAGCTTTGCGAACAGTACCCCGACCGCAACGTAGTAATTACCACACACGCATATCTTTTCCGCGACGGCACAACGCTTGACCAAAACGACGTCTGCCCTCCCGCAACCACGGGCGGCTCCAATAACGGCGACGATATGTGGAACAAGCTCATCTCAAAGCACGAAAACATCGTGCTTGTCATCTCGGGACACGACCCGAGCGACCGCGTTGTTATGACGCAGACCAAGGGAGAAAACGGTAACACCGTTACCCAGATGCTTGTTGACCCTCAGGGCACCGACAAAAACCTCGGCGGTCTCGGAATGGTTGCAATGCTGTATTTTTCCGAGGACGGACGAAGCGTGACCGTTGAATACTACTCCACGGTAAAGGAAATGTTCTACCGCTCCGTTAATCAGTTCTCGTTTACTATGGACACAAAAGCGGAGAAGTCCGAGCCCGTTACAGAGCCCGTGACTGAGGAAAGCACTGCCGTTATTCCCGAAACGGAGCAAACGGAGGCCCCCGTGACCGATGCTCCCCTGACTTCCGCAGATGATTCCGAAGGGAATATTACCCTTATTGTTATCATAAGTGCGATCGCAGGCGCGGCGATAGCGGCTGCGGCTGTACTTGCAATAACGAAAGCAAAAAAGAAAAACTAGACAAAAAGGATGCAGGAATGCGATTTTCCTGCATCTTTTTCCATTTTTTCTGTTAATTTCCATTGTAATGACAAATATGTGGGATTATTTTTCTTCCTCGATTGCATTTGCGATTTCACGCAATTTATTCCGTAATACTGCTTTATCGGGCAAATGCAGCTTATAATCGGAAACAAGTGTCGGAGACATACTGCGACTCATAGCAAATTCTACGATTTCATCATTCTTGGATGCGCAAAGAATAATGCCCACGCTCGGATTCTCATTTGCCTTTTTATGATCTCGGTCAAGAGCCTCCAAATAGAAATTGATCTTTCCAAGATATTCCGGCTTGAACTCGCCTACCTTCAATTCAAATGCAACAAGGCAGGACAATGCGCGGTGATAAAAAAGTAAATCAATAAAATAATCGTGACCGCCTACTTGAACCTTATATTCTTCTCCGATAAACGAGAAATCCTTTCCAAGTTCAAGAAGGAAGTTTTTCAAGTTTTCGATCAATGCCTTTTGAAAATTACGCTCCGAATACTGTTCCGGAAGATCGAGAAAGTCCAAAATATACGTGTCCAAAATACTGTTTCTGACCGTTTGAGAAATATGCTCGGGCAACTGTTTTCCCTGCGACAATACGTATCTTTCGTAATACGCGCTATCGATTTGTCTTTCAAGCTCACGCTTTGAATATCTCTCGCGTATTGCCAATTCAATATAAAATCTTCGCTCTTCGGCACTTTTTGCACCGGACAAAATGATCAGGTGGTTTGTCCAGCTTAATTGTGTCACCAGTGGTGACACAATTGCATCATCTTTGTATGCTTCATAAAACTGACGCATTCTGTAAAGTCCGCGACGGTTAAATCCTTTAATCGTGGGGTTGCTTTGAGCAATATATTCTGCGATTTCATCGATAACCTTGTCACCGTATGCCGAATTGGCAGTTAATTCATAGAGATATTCGCCAACGTTCCAATACATTTTTATAAGTTCTGTATTTACTGCCTGCAAAGCGTTATTGCGCGCCGTTTCGATGATGTTTGTTATTTTGTCAAAATGATTTTGAGTAGATAATGACACACCTTATCCTCCGTTCTTTATTATGAAATCTTTCTTCCCGTCAACTGATCGGGATCAACTACACCTGCATCGATGAGCTTCTGGCCAATACGTTTTATTGCTTTTTTAACACCGCTTGCATCGTGATAGCCAAGTGCGATAGCAATCTCACTCATATTCTTACCTTGGAGACGAAGGCGCAGGATGCTTTGTTCCTTTTCGGAAAGAGCCTTCATACTCTGTTGAATACATACCTCGGTAGTGATTTCGGCGATCATATCGGGTGCTTCAATTTCAAGAGGCGTTG
>JAZQFL010000234.1:0-4710 GCA_045539485.1 Eubacteriales bacterium | reverse complement strand
CGGAGAAACTATGATATATATAGGTTTTGATTACGGCGACAAGCGCACGGGGGTCTCAATATCCGATGCATCTGCTTTTCTTGCGGGCGGGCTTTGCACAATTACGATGCCGTCGATGACACGCACGGCAGAGGAAGCGGGGCGCCTTGCAAGAAAGCACGGCGCAGAGGAGGCTGTGGTCGGTCTGCCGCTTAATATGGACGGAACCGAGGGTGCAAGAGCCGCAACCGCACACGCGTTCGGTGATATGCTTTTAAAGCTCTCGGACGGATATATTAAGGCAGTGCACTACTGCGACGAGCGTCTTTCCACCGTTGAAGCGCACGGCATACTCAGCTTTTCAAACGTGCACAGCAAAAAGCGCAAAAAGGTAATAGACACGCTCTCTGCCGAGCTTATTTTGCAGTATTTTCTTGACGAAAAACGCAAAAGCAAATAAAACAACCACCGCCCGTCATCCTCGAGCGAGCGCCTCGCAAGATCCTTCGCTAACGCTCAAGGATGACGGTGAGGCGCGAAGCGAAGGACCCTGCGGTGGTTTAACTCAAAAACACAAGGTTTCAGCTTACGTTTATCTGCCTTTCATAGAACCGTCACAAACCACGGCTAAACTAAAAGCATAAACAACCTGCGGAGGTAATTATGAACGAATATGAAAACAACGGAACAAGAGGCTACACCGCTCCCGAGAATAACAATAATGATCAGACAGAAAATAACGGAGCTACGGTAAATTATTCCGCCGCATCCCGTCCTTCGGAAGGCAGACCCAACGGCGAATACCATTACAGCTACCGCGAAGGCTACAGCCAGAGATACAGCACCGCAAACAGATCTACCTACAATCCTTACGAACCTAATTACAACAGAGATTACGTGCCTTACACCCCTCCACGCACCGAAGAAGCCAAGCCCAAAAAGGAAAAAAAGACCTTCGGCATCGGTACTGTCTGTGCGCTTCTTGCCGCTTGTATAGTATTTTCTGCCGCGGCAGGCGTTGGCGGTGTGTTCATCGGACGTTCCATATTCTCGGATACAAGCGCGCCTGCAAATGACGGCACACCGGTACCGCCCGCACAGAACCAAAGCGCAAGCGTTATCGTAGTAAATCCCGATAAGACGACCGTTTCCACCGGCTCCGTTGCCGACGTTGCAACGGCAGTTCACGAAACAGTAGTTGAGATAAGCACCGAAATAGTGCAGACCAGTTCCCTTTTCGGCCAGTACGTAACGGGCGGTGCGGGAAGCGGAGTTATCATTTCCGCTGACGGACTTATTCTTACAAACTACCACGTAATAGCAGGCGCTACAAAGATAGTTGCGCGTCTTTCCGACGGCACGGAATATGAAGCAACCGTAACGGGCTCCGATTCCGAGACCGATATCGCGCTCCTCAAGGTCAACGCAAAGAACCTTAAATTCGCCACCATGGGCAACAGCGACGCGCTTGTTGTCGGCCAGGAGGTCGTTGCCATCGGTAATCCCCTCGGCGAGCTTGGCGGAAGCGTTACAAACGGTATCGTAAGCGCCCTTGACCGCGAGGTCGAAATAGAGGGCGAGGTCATGAACCTGCTTCAGACCAATGCGGCTGTTAACCCCGGCAACTCCGGCGGCGGACTCTTCAACCTTGCAGGCGAGCTTGTAGGTGTTGTAAACGCAAAGTCCTCCGGCACGGGCATTGAGGGTATCGGCTTTGCGATCCCGATAAACGATGCCGTTACCGTTATTAAAGAGCTTTCCGAATACGGATACGTAAGAGGAAGAGTTCACCTCGGCATCCGTTATACCGAAATAACCGAGATAACGATGCAGTACTACTACTACGGCTACACCAAGCCCGGTATCTACGTTGTTGAATCTCCCCTTAACACCGAGCTTAAGAAGAACGACCGAATCGTAGCCATTGATGACGTGGAGATATCCACCGCCGCAGACATCAAGGCAGTTCTGCGCACTCACAAGATCGGAGATACTCTCAAGGTCACGGTAGTACGCAACGGCAGAAACGTAACAGTAACCGTTACCTGCTATGAATACGTCCCCGAGGGAGTGGACAGCAAGATAGATTTTCAGACTTCCGGAAATTGATACTTGGGGGCATTGCAGGTGCAATGCCCCCTCTTTTCAAGGAGTTTTAACTTATGTACAAGATCCTGATAGTAGACGATGAAGCAAGAATACGCGAGCTTATCCGCAAGTATGCGGAATTTGAGGGGCACACGGTAAGCGAGGCAAGCGACGGACTGAGTGCAGTTCATATGTGCCGCCAGCACGATTACGACATTGTAATAATGGACGTTATGATGCCGGAGCTTGACGGCTTTTCCGCATGCCGGGAGATAAGAAAAACAAGCAACGTGCCGATACTTATGTTAAGCGCCCGCGGAGAGGAATACGACCGCATAAACGGCTTTCAGCTCGGTATCGACGATTACGTAACCAAGCCCTTTTCCCCGAAGGAGCTGATGTTACGCATTGAAGCTATAATGAAGCGCGCGGGCACGCAAAGATCCGCAGAAAAGGAGGAAGGCTTTGACGTGTACGAAACGGAGGGGCTGTGCGTCAACTTCACCGCACGCACCGTGACCGTTGACGGTGTGCGCACCGACCTTTCCCCCAAGGAATACGATCTGCTTTTCTATATGATACGCAACAGGGGTATAGCGCTCACGCGTGATAAGCTTATATGCGAGGTATGGGGTTACGACTTTTACGGCGGAGACAGAACGCTTGACACGCACATAAAACTGCTCCGCAAGAGCATCGGCAAATACGCGGACCGCATAGTCACCCTGCGCGGTGTAGGCTACCGATTTGACGACCCCGCTAAATAATATGAAAAAGCAAAGAAAAAACAAAAAGATAAACGCACCGCTGACACTCAAGCTGTTCGGTGCCTTTGCGGGATTTGCGGCGGCTATACTTCTGCTTTTGTGGGGACTGCAGCTCTGGCATCTCGATGATTTCTACTATGCCATAACAAAGCATACCCTCGCCGAAGCGGGCGAAAGCCTTGCGGGCGCAAGCGCAGAGGAATTACAGAGCAGCTGCGACAGCATTGCCCTTTCAAACGAGATATGCGTGCTGATATTTGATAACAGCGGAAAGAAGCTTGCATCATCCGATACATCGGGAGGATGCCTCATCCATAAGCTCGGAAACGATAATCTCAACGAGCTTTACGCTTCGGCACTGGAGGCAGGAGGATATACAGTTACTCCCATAAAGCTTTCACGACTGCCGAGAAGCAGCTCCGCACCGTCGGAGAACGCCCCCTCCTTCGAGGGAGCAAATGAGCTTCCCCCCTCCAAGATCAGCAAAAAATACGATCTCTCGCGGCTTGTTTACTCCTCCGTAACGCAAACGGACAGCGGCGTGAGATTCATACTTCTCGACTGTCCCCTTACCCCCGTCGGCGCTATATCGAACACCTTAATGGTACAGCTTGCCGTTGTTTCCGTTATTGCGGCTTTTACAGCTCTTATTGCAGCATTCATACTCTCGAACAGGATATCAAAGCCGATAGTGGGGCTCTCAAAGAGCGCGGCAATGCTTGCAAACGGCAATTACGGAGCCGACTTCAAGGGCGGCGGATGCCGTGAAATAGACGAGCTTTCCGACGCGCTTACCTTTGCGGCAAGCGAGCTTTCCAAGGTAGACAGAATGCAAAGGGAGCTTGTCGCCAATGTCAGCCACGACCTGCGCACCCCCCTTACTATGATAACGGGATATGCGGAGGTAATGCGCGATATTCCGGGAGAGAACACACCCGAAAACGTGCAGGTCATCCTTGACGAAACAGCAAGGCTCTCTGCACTTGTAAACGATATAATCGACCTCTCCCGCCTGCAGGAGGGCGGAAGAGCGCTTGATATGCAAAACATATCCCTGTCAGAGGCGCTGACAACTACAGCGGAGCGCTTCAAAAAGCTGAACGAATGCAAGGGTTACACCATAGTGTGTAACGCCGAGGAAAACGTGCTTGTGCACGCAGACCGCACCGCCGTAATTCAGGTGCTCTACAACCTTATAGGCAATGCCATAACCTACACGGGCGAGGACAAGACCGTATATGTAAGCCTCAGCACCGATAAGGGCTTTGCGACCGTCCGGATATCCGACACGGGCAAGGGAATCGACAAAAGCGAGCTTGAGCACATCTGGAAACGCTACTACCGCTCCGAAGAAAACCACGCGCGCGGTATCGGCGGCTCGGGCATCGGACTATCTATCGTAAAGGAGCTCCTTGAAGCCCACGGCGCCGATTACGGAGTTTCCTCCGGCGATAACGGAACTACCTTTACCTTTTCGCTTCCGATTGCTTGACGACAGGAGCGACCGATATATGAAATACGGAATATGTGTATGCGGACTCAACGGATGCGGAAAAACAACACTTGCAAAAGCGCTTGCAAAAGAATTGAACTTCAAGCACATGGATATAGAGTACTATTACTTTTCTCCCGAAGACGATTCTTATTCTTCACCAAAGCCTCGCAAGGAAGTTGAAACACTGTTGCTAGCCGATATTAAGAACAATCCTTGCTTTGTTTTTTCGGCTGTAAATCCCGATATAAACACTGAAATTGACGAATCATATAATATGATTGTTTATCTCAGCGCGCCGCCCGACATACGTATTAAGCGAATCAGACAACGCTCATACGAAAAACTCGGAGACAGAATTCTCCCGGGCGGAGATATGTACGA
>JAZQFL010000233.1:0-9071 GCA_045539485.1 Eubacteriales bacterium | reverse complement strand
TATGATAAAAACGGTCCCAGATTTATTCCTTGCCCATTCCTGGCTCAGTTACCTTATTGTCGTGGTGTTTGCGCTGTATAACAAATATCCCGACGATTGGCGCGCCGCATATACGGAGCTTGAGAACCGATATTACGTTGCGGGTGACACCCGTATGACCAATAACACAATAAACTGCGGATTTGTGCTTCTTGACCTGCTTTACGGCGGCGGAGATTATATGGAAACGTGTAAGATAGCCGCCCTTGCGGGTTATGACTGCGAGAGCACCTGCGGAATAGCGCTTACCGTTGTTGCCATTATCACGGGTATGAAAACCATGCCCGAAAAGGTCAACCGGCTTGTATGGCAGGACGGAGCGGGAGTTATTACCAACCTTGCCCCCGAGGGGCTTAAGGAAATGTACTGGATGAACGCCCTTGCTCTGCCCGACAGATTTAAGATAACAGACATCGTTGATATGTACCGCGTGAATTTTGAAAGCATCTTAAAGGAGCGCGGAGGATATTGGGACGAGGAAAACTATTACATCCCCAATGAGCGGATAAAGGCGCACGACAGCATAAAGCTCGTTAACTGCGGCTTTGAAAAGCGTGACCTGACAGGCTGGCAGACCGTGCGCGGCAAGGCCGAGATAACTCCCCTTGCAACGGCAGGGCTCTCGGCTGTTAAGCTCACCGAAAACGGAGAGATACGTCAGCGTGTGAGCGGTCTTAAGGTCGGGGAAAAATATATGCTTACGGCTTTTGTTATGTCCTCGGGTGCGGATGCGTATCTGTTTGCGGGGGATAGCTGCGTAAGCATAAACAATACCGAGGGCTTTACCGCATATACGGCGCATAAGCCTGTCCTGCGCGAGCTTGTGTTCACGGCAGCCGCATCGGAGACGGAGATAGGCCTTTCTCTTAACGGAGAGGGATATTCCATAGCCGATGATCTTTCGCTTGTACGGGTAGAGGAGCGCGCTGTGGGAACCGCGGAGCTTGCTGAGAACGGCGAGAGCGTTTATGTTGTATCGGAAACCGATAAGGAAGCGTATCTACGACTCTCATTTGAGAACACAAGCGGTGCGATAGTTCACGCGCGCCTTGAGGCAGACGCAGAATATTATTGCGGATTTGCCTTCCGCAAGACTGCTCCCGAACCCGAAGGCTACTTAGGTGCAGAATGTGTGTATCTGCCGATCACTGTTGGCAGAGGCGAACACACCTTGCATATCTCCGTTGACGGGGAAGTGAAGATAAGATCTGCAAAACTCGTCGCATTGCGTAAGAGATTCTAATAAAAACGGCAGAAGAGATTTTTCTTCTGCCGTTTTTATATCCGTTTCAATTCTGCTTGCGGAATTTATCGGGGGTTATACCAACATAAGACGTAAAGGTCTTGTGGAAGTGCGATATATCGTAAAAACCGAGGGATTCCGCAACCTCGGCAACAGAAAGCTCCGCGGAGCTTTGAAGCATATTCTGCGCTTTTTGTATTTTCAGTGCCGTTCTGTACTTAGCGGGCGACATACCCGTGTATGCCTTAAATGCCTTGCGGAATGCCGTTTCGCTTAAAAGACACATCTTTGCAAGCTCGGCAACGCTTATGCTGTCGCCCACGTGGAAATCAAGATACATAATGGCAGGGGCAATGACACTTTTGCCCTTATCGTCGTTTTCGTCCATAATGAGCTGAGCCTGTATCTTTTCAAGCAGACCGTAAAACGTCTTCGTTATCTGAAGATACGGTTTTATTACATTGGAGGAATAGTTGCGTATCGTAAAGAAGTCCTTTGCGATGCGCTCGGGAGTGTTTTCAAGCAGTTTTTCAACCTTGTCGGAGAAGACATATTCTTTTCCGTCGAAATCACGTATTTCGAACTGTACAAGCAGGTCGGCGACATCCTCAGGGCGGCAGAAAAACTCGGTTTGGTATTCACAGCCTTTCGGAATATACAATAGATCTCCGCTTTTGAACTGCTCTGTTCTTCCGTTCGGGTATGAAAACTGCACAGTACCCTGAAGTATGTACATAAAACCGTTATACGGTCTCGGTGAGCCCAAAAAGCTCCATCCTTTTGGCTTGGTCAAGCCGTTCCACGATTGTGCAAGACCGAAAATGTTGTGAAAAATATGCTTTTGCGATATTTGCTTTATAGATACTGTTTCCATAATTCATTCCCCCTTGCATTTTTATTCTAACACGTTGTGTCGGAATTTACAATAGATTCGTTAAAAAATACATTGTTTGTTTTTTAGGGGGAGATTATACTAAGAATGGAAACTTACGTAAATGCATAGGAGGAAAAGATACAGCTATGAAAAAACGCATACTTTCCGCCATTTTGGCAGCTTTGATGCTCTCGGGATGTCTATTATTCGGCGCTTGCGGCGAAAAAACACCGCCCGCGGTTACCGACCCGTCTGTAACTACGGAGCCCTCTCCGATTACCACAGAGGCGCCTGTTTCTACCGAGCCGCCGGATCTTTGCCCTATCGAGGAGCAGGATCTTGATGGATACGATTTTCTTGCTCTTGAGGCATCCTTTAAGCTTGTTGCCTCATATTCGGATTTCATTTGCACCGAGGAAGGCGGTACCATACTTGATAACGCGATCTTTAAGCGCAATGAGTCCGTGTGCGACCGTCTTAATATGACAATAGAATCCAAGCACGTTATTGTAAGCAAGGCAGGAAGCGCGGAGAGCTACGGAGTACTTATCAGAGATAAGACCTCCGGCGACTGCAACTACGATATAGCAATACTCCCCGCATACGATCAGTCGCAGATATCCTACGCAGGTGCAAACTATAATATGAATCTCATCGATTCCATCGATTTTTCGAACGAGTGGTGGGATCAGAAAGCAGTGGAAAGCCTTGAGATAAAGGGTATGCAGTTCTTTACCACGGGCGATTTCAGCATTGATAACTTCAACTGCACCATAATCATCGCCTTCAACAAGAACATAGCTAAGGAAAAGAATATTCCCGACCTTTACAAGACCGTAAACGAGGGCAAGTGGACCCTTGATACTTTTAAGCAGTACAGCTCACTTGTGTCCGAGGACCTTAACGGTGATGAGAAGTTCACGGATGCAGACCTTTACGGCTCTCTTGTGTGGGATGATTCCATTTATGCCGTAGTCAATGCCGCAGGCGAAAACTGCTGTGTTGCCGATGATGACGGCAATATGGTACTCACGCTCGGAACAGAGGGCGTTATCGGTATCTTCAAGGATTATACCGATTTTGTTATTCAGAGCGACTGCGTGCTCCGTTATCAGCATACCTTTAATGCTGACGGAACCAAGAAGTTCAACGCAACCTCCCCTCTTGAGCACACCCTCTTTGCAAACGATCAGGGACTGTTCCTCTTTACTTGGCTCGGTGTAACCTCTCATTTCAGAGATATGGAGACCGATTACGGTATCCTTCCCGTATTCAAGTATACCGAGGCGCAGAAGGATTACTACTGCACAGTTGCTCCCTACAACTCCCGTTTCCTCAGCCTTCCTTACCATCAGGAGGATGCCGAGCGCACGGGCGTAATACTTGAGACTATCGGATATTATTCTCAGCAGTTTGTCCGCCCCGCATACTATGACAAGATGCTCTACGGCAGCATCGTGCGCGACGAGGAAAGCCGTGAGATGCTCGACCTCATCTACGATAACCGTGTATTTGACCTCGGTTATTACTATCAGCCCGCAGATATAAACAAGAATCTGCTTTATCTCTTCCGTGCGGATAACTCTAACTGGGTATCCCGCTATAAGGCACTTGAGCGTCCTGCAAACCTCAAGCTCAAGCAGATGAACCAGATGTTTGACCAGCTTGCAAAGGAAGAAAAGTAATTAACGATTTTAAGCATAAACCCCCGCATCAGCGAAAGGAGATACAATGGATTACGGTTTTAAGGTTTCCGGTATTTTACTTGACGGAAACGTACATCAGATCAATTTTGCAGTAGAGGATATGGGTGACGTTGTAAAGCTCACCGTACCCAAGAGATATCTTGACGGAAAGCTTTATCAGACCGTTGAGATCGAGAGCGCGCTCACAACAGCACACAAGGGTGATGACGGATATATGTTCTTCCCCACCACCTTCGGAAGTGCATTCTGCCTCTGCAGGTTCGACGAAAAGCCCGATACGGAAACGCTTACATGGCTTTCCGCTATGACGGTCGGCGGTATCTGCGAAAACGACAATGCAGTTTTCATCCGCATTGAAGGCATGCGCGATACTGCGCGCTTCCGCGTTGCGGTCAAGGACGGCGTATACTGCATCCACCCCAGAGTGGAGCTTGAGGGTGACGATCCCGATGAGGATATTACGGTATACTACTATAAGATGCCCGGTGCTACATATTCCGATATGGCAAAGGTATACCGCAAGTATCAGATGGACGTTATGGGCTGTATGACCTTAAGGGAGAAGGCAAAGCGCCGTGAGGCTGTTCGCAAGGCAGCTGACTGTATGGAGATCCGTGTGCGTATGGGCTGGAAGCCTATCCCCACTCCCATCCGCCAGCAGACGCTTGCAAACGAGCCCGAAATGTACGTCGCCGCAACTATTTCCGACCTGCACAAGGTTATCGATAAGATGCAGGAGGAGGGCGTTGACAAGGCTGAGTTCTGCCTTGTAGGCTGGGGCCCCTCGGGACACGACGGACGCTTCCCTCAGCAGTATCCCTGTGACGACCGCATCGGCGGTGATGACGAGCTCGTACAGTTCATCGCACGTGCTCAGCGCCTCGGTTATCAGGTAGTATGCCACACCGTTTCCTGCGGTGCATACGAGATAGCAAACAACTTCTGCCGCGACGATCTCTGCACCCGCAAGGATGAGAACGGAGATCACACGCCCTTCCTTCGCGACGTATACAAGAAAAACGGACTTAACGGCGGTGACCCGTGGGCACTCTGCCCTCAGCTCGCTTACGAGAAGTACGCAAAGACCGACCTGCCCGTTGTACGCGGCTACGGCTTTGCAGGACTCCATTACGTTGACGAGCTTACCGCTTATATCCCCGAAAAGTGTTCTAACCCCAAGCACCCCGTAAGCCGCAAAAAGGCACACGAGTACTACCGTAAGATAGCTCAGCTCTCCCGTCAGCTCTTCGGCGGATATCAGAGCGAGGGCTATATGGACTTTATGAACGCGGATGTGGACAGCATTCTTTATACGGGTGTCCGCTCCAAGTGGCAGACCAAGAAGTTCTGCGCGCTGCACGATGAGGGCATTCCGTTCTGGCAGCTCGTTTACCACGGACTCGTTCTTTCCAACGCAACCTCTCAGACAATCAACTACACCCTTAAGGGCAGAGAAAACCAGCTTATCTTTATCGAGTACGGCGGACGCCCCGTAATGTACTTCAACAGTAAGTTCGGCCCCGACCGTAACTGGATGGGAGACGTTGACCTCTATAACAAGACCGACGAGCAGATCGCAGATTCCGTTGCGGCGCTCAAGCGTGCGTATGACGAGTTCGAGCCCCTCAAGCACCTGCAGTATGAGTTTATGGATAACCACGAAAAGCTCGGCGAAAAGCTTTACCGCACCACGTATTCCGACGGAACGATGATAACCGTTGACTACAAGGCAGGTACCTACACCGTTGAGATGCCCGGTAAGGAGCCCTACACGGTACAGAAGTAATTGACTTTTTCAAACGAATAAAGTAATATAAAAGAGGGTCTACGCCCTCTCGATGCATTAACAAAGCCACCGCCCGTCATCCTCGAGTGGAGGCTTGCAAATAGATTCTTCGCTTTGCTCGTATCATCGCCTCCAAAGGAGGCGGCTCCCTACGGGCGCGTCTATCTCGCTTGCGCGAGATACGCTTGAATGACATTTGCAAGCCGTAGCGAAGGATCTCGGCGGTGGCTTTATTTTGTTTTTAGGAGTATGCGATGAATAACGCAACTAAAATTCTTTATACAGATCTGGCAAGCTCGGTGGGGGGAATGCCCCACGCGGAGTACCCCCGCCCGCTAATGGAGCGCGATTCTTATATCAATTTGAACGGAAAGTGGGAGTTTTGTGTAACAGAAGACGGAAAGTCGCCCGATTACGCGGAAAAGATACTTGTTCCGTTTCCTCCCGAATCCGCCCTTTCGGGCATCGGCAGGGTGTTTAAGGACGGAAGCTTTTATCACTACCGCCGAAGCTTGGTTTTGCCCGAAGACTTTAACCGCGGGCTCGTGATACTCAATTTCGGCGCGGTGGACAGAGAGTGCGAGGTAATTGTAAACGGCAAGCCCGTCGGCGCGCACAGCGGCGGATATACTCCTTTTTCCTTTGATATAACCGATGTTCTTGCAGAGGAGAATATCATTGAGGTAAAGGCATACGATAAGCTCGGCGATCATCTTATGCCCTACGGCAAGCAGAAGATAAAGCGCGGCGGTATGTGGTATACGCCAGTCAGCGGAATTTGGCAGTCCGTATGGCTTGAAAGCGTACCCGAAAGGCACGTAATTTCGGTGGATACGGCGGTAGATCTTAGCGGTGCCGATATTATTGTAAAGACATCTGCGGGCTCTGCTGAGGTAATTTTGCATGCCGAAAGCGGAGATATTACCAAAACTGCAGATGATAAGGGATGCGTGCGCTTTGATATTGAATCGCCCCGCCATTGGACACCCGAGGATCCGTATCTTTACAGATTTACAGTAAAATGCGGGGATGACATAGTGCACTCATATTTCGGTCTCCGTACCGTGGAGATAGGCGAAGTAAACGGCAAAAAACGTATGCTTTTAAACGGCAAGCCGTATTTCTATAACGGACTGCTCGACCAAGGCTATTGGAGCGACGGACTGTTCCTGCCCGCTGCGGAGAATGGCTACGCGCAGGATATCGAATGCGCAAAGTCCCTCGGCTTCAATATGCTCCGCAAGCATATAAAAATAGAGCCTCAGCGCTTCTATTATGATTGCGATAGGCTCGGTATCGCCGTTTTTCAGGATATGATAAATAACGGTAAATACTCATTCTTTTTTGATACCGCGCTTCCCACGGTGCTGACAAAGCACCGCATAAACCCCTTTATGCACAGAAATAAAAAACAGTGCGCGGAATTTATGCGCGCTATGGAAGACACTGTGGCATTATTAAAAAACCATCCCTCCATCGTGCTTTGGACGGTGTTTAACGAGGGGTGGGGACAGTTCGATGCGGATAAGGTGACAAAGCGCCTGCGACAGCTTGACCCTTCAAGGCATATAGATTCCGCTTCGGGTTGGTATATATGTAAGGAAAACGAATTTGACAGCCGCCACGTGTATTTTAAAAGGTTCAAGGTCGGCAAGGTAGATAAGCCGCTCTATCTTTCCGAGTTCGGCGGGTATTCCTATAAGCCCGAAGGGCATATTTTCAATACCGAAAACACCTACGGCTACCGAATGTTTGAGGATGCCGATAAGTATGCGGATGCGGTGGAAAAGCTGTTTGAGGACGAGATAGTCCCCGCAGTCAAGGAAGGCCTTTCTGCTGCCGTGTACACCCAGCTTTCCGACGTCGAAGACGAAACAAACGGCGTCATTACCTACGACCGCAAGGTAGTAAAGCTCCGTGCGGATAAAATGCGCGCGATTGCGGAAAAGATCAAGAAGGAATTATAAAAGGCAACCGCAAGATCCTTCGCTTTGTCCGCCCATGTCATTCTTGAGGGAACGTAAGTGACCGAAGAATCTGGGCGGACACGCTCGAGGATGACAGGCGGTTGCCTTTCATTTCGTAAACAGCAGTATCGCAAGCGGCACAAGCAGGGAAATATCCGGCTTGCCGTCGCCCTTCATGAAAAGTAAAAAGGCGATAATTGCGCCGATCAGTATAATGTCGGAAAGCTCGCTTGCGGAACTCGTTTCGCAGTTTTGCTTTGCGGGGCAGGGGAGTGCGGGCTTTTCGCATTCGCACTCGGTTTTAGCGGTGTTCTCCTCCGCTGTTTGCTCTGCCGCCCAGCCGCAGTAGTTCTCGGGCAGGCGGCTTATTTGAGGCTCAAATCTTTTTCTGTACATAAAGCTCCTATTTTAAAAGCGAGAAAAGCTCAATCAGCCCCGTGAGCCGTATGATGTGGTCCACGGCTTCCGCCCGTTCGTGTGAAAGGTAGGGCTTCAAGGCAAGCAACAGGGCATTTCTTTTGGCTTGATCGCTTGTGTTTACGGCGGCGTTCGGTAATGCCGCGGGTAATGCGGATTGCGGCTGCGCGCCCGCATTCTGCAGCATCGGTGCAATGGCGGATAGCATCTGCGGCATTTTTTCCAAAAATGCGGGGTCGCTCAGCACCGAGGAGAGCATATCTCCGCCTTGCGGAGCGCTGGATGCGGGCGCTTCCGCCTTTTCCGCGGGCGGTGCGGTGTTGCCTGCACCTTGCATCAGCTTTGCGGCAAGCTCCGCCGCCGCTTTCGCGGCGGCGGGGTCGGAGGTGAATTTCTCAATAAGCTCCGATATGTCCATTACTTGCCTCCGTTTTGGTAATTAACTCCCATTTGCTTCAGATATGCCATCGCATCATCTGCACTCATACCGCTGTTAGCGGCACCGAGGATAGTCTGTCTGAGCGTTTGCAGATCGCTTGCGCTTGCGTTCTCGGGCAGAGTAATGCCCGAGGAGGCCGCGACCGCGCGTATAAATTGCCATAGCTGTGCATCTCCGCTTTGAAGCAGTCTGTTCACCGCGTTTTTATCGAGCTCCATATTGCCTCCCTGATCTATCTTTCTGTTTACAGTATACGCGCCCCTCGTACGGGTGTGAAAAATAAAATATTCAAACTTTTTTGCCCGTACATCTTGCGATTTGAATAAAAAAGTATTATACTTATAGAATAAAAATAAAGTGCGGAAGTGTTTCCTTTTAGAAGCACTGATTGTACATTTTCTTTCAACGGAGGATTTTTATGAACCCCAACGTACGTCCCGACGATATGAAAAGAATCGTTAATTTCGAGCTTGCAAATGCCTTTATCGACGAGCAGGTTGCCGCTGTGCGCACTCAGGTAGGCGATAAAAAGGTGCTTCTCGCCCTTTCCGGCGGAGTTGACTCTTCTGTAGTTGCCGCCCTGCTTATCAAGGCTATCGG
>JAZQFL010000232.1:0-2485 GCA_045539485.1 Eubacteriales bacterium | reverse complement strand
CAAGATCGCACAGAACTACAGACTGCCTTATTACTCCATTTCTCCCACCTATTCCGTATGTAAGGATCACGGTTATATTGCCGGTGAGCATTTTGAGTGCCCCACCTGCGGTAATCCCGCCGAGGTCTACAGCCGTATTACCGGTTACTACCGCCCCGTCCAGAACTGGAACGACGGTAAATCTCAGGAGTACAAGGAGAGAAAGGTATATAATATCAGCACCGATATTATCAATTCTTATACCGAAACAGCCGAGAAGGCTGAGGATACAGTCGGTTGCTGCGAGACTCCCGCAGAGCCCACAGAGGGCATTCTCCTTTTCGCTACCAAGACCTGCCCCAACTGCAAGGTAGTAATGAGCATGCTTGACCGCGCAGGCGTTAAGTACGAGAAGCTCTACGTTGAAGAAAACGAGCAGAAGGCGCGCGAGCTCGGACTCCGTCAGGCTCCCACTCTTATCGTTTACAGAAGCGGCAAGGCAGATAAGTTCGTAAATATTTCCGGTGTTAAGGAATATCTCAACAGGATGTAATTTATTATGTTTGACATTATAGTCATCGGCGCGGGTCCTGCGGGACTTACAGCGGCTATATACGGCTGCCGCGCGGGCAAATCCGTTCTTTTAATAGAAAAAAGCGGCTTTGGCGGACAGATGACCAACTCTCCCAAGATAGAGAATTATCCCGCATTCACCTCTGTCAGCGGCACCGAGCTTGCTGACAGAATGGTGGAGCAGGTAATGGCTCAGGGGGCTGAGGTCGAGTTTGCCGAGGCAAGCAAGATAACCAAGACCGAAAGCGGCTTCCTTGTTGAAACCGATAACGGAAGCTTCTTCGGAGATTCCGTTGTGCTTGCCGTTGGCGCCAAACACAGAAGGCTCGGTGTTCCCGGTGAGGATGCACTTATCGGAAACGGCGTAAGTTTTTGCGCGGTATGCGACGGCGCGTTTTACGCGGGTCAGGAGGTCTGTGTTATCGGCGGAGGCAATTCAGCGCTTCAGGAGGCTGTCCAGCTTTCCGAAAACTGCTCCGGTGTTACCGTACTGCAGGATCTTGACAGACTAACGGGCGAGGGCAGGCTTATTGAAGCAGTGCTTTCCAACCCGAAGATCAAGGTCATATATGGCGCACGTGTTACCGAATTTGTAGGCAAGGGCGAGCTTTCGGGCGTTAAGTACACCGTAAACGGAGAGAATATTCTTCTTTCCGTTAAGGGCGCGTTTGTTGCCGTGGGTCTTATCCCCGAGGCGGGACGCTTTGCCGATATCATCGCAACCGACGAGAGAGGCTGCGGCATAGCCGATGAGGGCTGTGCTTCGTCTGTTGACGGCATTTTTATCGCAGGCGATTGCCGTACAAAATCTGTCCGTCAGGTCTCCACCGCTATCGGCGACGGAGCGTGTGCGGCGCTTGGCGCGTGTAAGTACCTTGAGCAAAGATAAAATATAAAAAATCCCGAATTTATTTCGGGATTTTTTAGAAGGAGACAGTATGAACTTTAAAAAGCTTGATGAGTATCTCGCCTCTCTCGGCGAGAGATATGATATTCCGTCTTATCAATGCGCAGTTGCCTATAAGGGTAAATTGGTTTATTCCACTGCGGGCGGGTACAGTGATGCAGAGAGAACAGTAACCGCAAAAACGGATGATATGTATTGGCTTTATTCCGCATCCAAGGTCTCTACAGTGGTTGCGGTAATGCAGCTTATAGAGCAGGGAAGAATAAGCCTTGATACGGAGCTTGCCGACATTATTCCCGAATACCGCAATATGCGCGTAAAGACCGAGCGCGGCTTTACCTTCGCGCGCAAGCAGATCACTATCCACGATCTGCTTACAATGACAGCGGGTCTTACCTATGATACCGCGCCCTGCACGCGTTTTGCGGAGAGAAAGAGCGATGCAACAACGCTTGAGATAATAAGGGACTATGCAACGGCTCCGCTTGCATTTGAGCCGGGTACAAGCTATCTTTACAGTATGTGCCACGACGTGCTTGCCGCTGTTGTTGAAGCTGTAAGCGGTGTGCGCTTTGCAGATTATGTCCGCGATAATGTGCTTCTTCCTTGCGGAGTGAATATAACGAGCCACTACGTAACGGAAGCGATGAAGCAAAAGCTTGCCGCGCAGTACGTATACGATATGCAAACTCTGAAATCCAATCTCCGCGATTCCGACTGCCGCTTCCGTTTTACGGATAATTACGACAGCGGCGGCGCGGGACTTTGCGGAAATGCAGAGGATTACGTTCTGCTTGCGGCAGCTCTTGCAAACGGCGGTGAAATTAACGGCAACCGAATTTTAAAGCCGGAAACGATCGATATGATGCGCGCTTATCCCGTAGATGGCAAAGCACGTATGGAGTTTGCGCGTTGGCATAACCGCTCGGGCTACAATTACTCGCTCGGAGTACGCGTTCTTACAAATAAGGAAGCTTCCACATCCCTCTTCCCGAACGGAGAGTTCGGTTGGGACGGAGCCGCGGG
>JAZQFL010000231.1:0-22778 GCA_045539485.1 Eubacteriales bacterium | reverse complement strand
GAAAGACGCATTCCGCAGTTGAGAAAGAGTGTCAGTATAGCGAAATCACGCTGTCTGTGGCGGTTTTCTCCGTTTTCGCTTACGGCTTCAAGCAGTGCAACACTTTCGTCGAGAGAAAGAAATTTCGGCAGTGTAGAGCGCTTTTTAGGCGAGTCAATGTTAACCGCCGGATTTTCCTCGATGAGATGCTGTTTGACGCATAGAAATTTGAAATATGCCTTAATAGCGGAAAGCTTTCTTGCCTTTGCGCTCCATTCGTTGCCGCGTTCGTCTCCTGCATACATAAGAAATTCGTAAATATCGGATGTTGATATATCTTTTACGAATTGAAGGTCGAGCCCGCTTATGTCAAGATCGGAAAGATCGTTTGTCGGCATTCCGCTTCTTACCGCAAGCAAGAATCTGAAAAAGGTACGCAGATCAAGGAGATATTCAAATACAGTCTTTTTAGAGCAGTTTTCGATAGCAAGCTTGTAGTTTGCAAAATCGCGCACCGTCTTCGGCATTTCAGCTGCAAGAGCGCGTACGTCGTACTGTGCCATATCTCCTCCATTTGTTAACAAATTTTAAACTTTTGGGTTTGAGAGCAAAATTTTACTGTTATCTATTGATTGATAAGGCAAAATGATATACAATATAGGGGAAAAGGAGCGTGTATATGAAAAATTTTCTCAAATCCAATCTCTATTATATCATAAGACTTATCGCTACGCAAGTAGGAATCAGCATTTTCGCTATGATGTTGCAATTTGCGACAATTACGATAAACGACGGCCTTCACCTTGTTGCATCTATAGGTGCCATTGTTTTCTATATGGCGCTTATCTACAGCACCTGCTGGGAAATGGGATATAAGAATTCCGAGCGTATTGCCGCGGGCAGACTTGTTCAGTCGCCTTTTCACGGCGCTTACGTTGCCGTTGCCGCATACATACCCGTAATTTTTTTACTTATCCTCCTTTGGATAGGCTTTGCGTTCGGCTCTCAGACCTGGGGCGGCAGTTTGTTCTTTATCGTAAGATGGGTCCTTTACATCTATTATTCCGCATATCACGGTCTTATCAATGCAGTTGTTCAAAATATGTCTGTTCTAGATTTCCAGACTGTTATTTTCCCGCTTCTCTATACACTTTCACTTATCCCCGGAATTGCAGTATCGGGAATTGCATATTACCTCGGAAGCAAGGGCATCGCCCTCTTCTCAAAGCCCACTCAGAATATCGATTAAAATATAATAATCCTAAATGCTCCGGCATATAATGTTCTACATTATTGCCGGAGTTTTGTTATGATAAAGCATATCAAGCGCAGGGTACTTGGAAACGCCTTGCTGTCGGTGTTTATCCTTGTTGCCGCTTGCGGTGTTGCCTTTCTGAGCGCAGGTCAAAATAAAAAAGAGGATGAGAATGGCGGTATTGTCGGTTCGACCGTTACATTTGAATTGCCCACAGTGGTTATAGACCCCGGACACGGCGGAGCTGATTGCGGCGCCGTCGGTATAAACGGTATTTTGGAAAAAGATATTAACCTTAAGCTTTCGCTGTTTCTTGCCTCGGAATTTGAAAATGCCGGGTACAAAGTCATTTTAACACGCTCTGAAGACGTTATGCTCGTTGATACAAAAGGGACCCATACAACAAAAAAGTCGTCCGATCTTACCGCGCGCACTCAGATAGCGGAGGAAGGCGGGCTGTTTATTTCTGTGCATATGAATAAATTCCCCGAAGAAAAATATAAGGGAGCGCAGGTCTATTATTCCGTTAATGATGTCCGTTCCGAGAGACTTGCGGAAATGCTTCAATCGGGAATCGCAAGCTCCTTACAGCCAGATAATAAGAGAGCAATAAAAAGCGGGGCGGAGCTTTATCTGCTCGACAGGATCAAATGTCCAGCCGTTATATTGGAATGCGGTTTTCTTTCAAACAGCGAGGAAGCGGAGAAATTAAAGGACGAAGAATATTTGAGTAAATTAGCGTTTGAAATATTTTCAGCCGCCGATGATTTTGTAATCGAATGTATGGATAATGGCACTTGAAAATAACACAGCAATGTGATAAGATAAAGGTTAAGTATGGAGGACGTTATGAAAAACAACGTAGCATATATATGCCGCGAATGCGGCGCAAAAAGCATGAAGTGGCTGGGAAAGTGCCCTACCTGCGGCTCTTGGGACAGCTTTGACGAGGAAGAATACAATGCACCCGCAACGGCAAAGCCGAGGCACGCATCACTTATCACACAGTCGCAGAATACAGTTCCGCAGAAAATTAACGACGGCGAGGATGAGCTTGTCGAGCGTGCTTTAACGGGAGTCGGAGAATTTGACCGAGTGCTTGGCGGCGGTATCGTTGCGGGCTCTGTGGTTTTGCTTTCGGGTGAGCCCGGTATCGGAAAATCCACGCTCTTACTGCAGATTTTTGCGCGCGCAGGGGAAAACACCAAGGTCCTTTACGTTTCGGGCGAGGAATCCTTTTCACAGATAAAAATGCGTGCAAAGCGCCTCGGAATATCCCCCGAGGGACTATATTTGTATACCGAAACAGATGTAACAAAGATACTTGCGGCGGCTGATAAGCTTGCACCCGATTACATAGTGGTCGACAGTATTCAGACAGTGTTTGACCCCGCATCCCCCTCAGCGCCCGGAAGCATCAATCAGGTAAAGGGCTGTGCGGCGGCTTTTGTTTCAAGGGCTAAGAACACAGGCTGTGCGGTGCTTCTGGTCGGTCACGTAAATAAAGAAGGCGGAATATCGGGTCCCAAGGTGCTTGAGCACATCGTTGATGCCGTTATTCATTTTGAAGGCGACAGAACGCAGGCTTACAGAATGGTCCGTGCTGTCAAAAACCGTTTTGGATCCACAAATGAGATCGGTGTATTTGAGATGACCGAGCATGGTCTTGCAGAGGTTGAAAACCCATCCGAAACTCTTATGAGCGAGGCAACAGACGGAATTTCGGGCTGTGCCGCTGTATGTGTTATGGAAGGTACAAGACCGATAATTGCAGAAATACAGGCACTGGTAACTCCGACTGTTTTTCCTGCCGCAAGACGAAATGCAAACGGTGTTGACTATAACCGCCTTTGCCTTATCATTGCCGTGCTTGAAAAGCGGCTTGGGCTTAAATTTTATCAAAATGACGTCTACATAAACGTAACGGGCGGTCTGCGGCTTGATACTCCCAGCGCCGATCTTGCCATCGCTCTTGCTCTTATATCGTCCATCACCGACAGACCCGTGAAAAGCAAAACACTTTGCTTTGGCGAGCTTGGGCTTGCGGGAGAGTGCAGAGCCTCATCCTTTGCCGAGATAAGAATTAAAGAGGCAAAGCGCCTCGGCTTTGAAACTGTCGTTATTCCGAAGAAGAATAAAGAAAAAATGGTAGGAATTACCGAAAACGGAGTTACCTCTGTCGGCAGTGTGTATGAGCTTCTTACCGTTTTAAAACAAAACAATAATTAAAAATACGGCAATGCGGAATTTTCCGTCATTGCCGTATTTTTTTGCCTTGTTTTCATATACGATTTCGGGAGATAATTAAATTGCAGACCAAATAAACAGGACGGTTTGATATGTTAAAAAATTATGTAAAAAGGACTGTCTTTGTCTTTATATCGACTCTTACTCTGCTCTCTCTCGGTTTTAACTGTTATGCCGATTCGACCTATTCGTGGTATACGAAAAGGGAAAAGGATAATATGCAGCCTAAGCTTGATAAAGGGCTTTCTGTAATCAATTCGTACAACGCTTCTTGGTTAGACACACGTTACGGCGATGACTGCGAAGAAAAGGTTTTGTATCTGACCTTTGATTTCGGCTATGAAAACGGAAATACCGAAAGAATTCTGAACACTTTGAGAGATAAGGATGTTGATGCTTCCTTCTTCGTCCTTGCTCATCCGATAAACAAGGAAACAGAGCTTGTAAAAAGAATGTTTAAAGAGGGGCATGCGGTGTGCAATCACACGATGTCTCACAAAAACATGGCTCACTCTACCGATAAAGCGGAGTTTTGCCGAGAGCTCTCGGGTCTTGAAGAGCTGTGCAAGCTGAAAACGGGATATGATCTCGACAGATTTTACCGACCGCCCGAAGGAAGCTTTTCGGAGGAAAATTTGAAATTTGCGAGCGAAATGGGTTATAAGACCGTGTTTTGGAGCTTTGCTTATGCAGATTGGGATAATGATAATCAACCGAATCCCGAGGATGCAATCAAGCTGATAACCGAGAACACGCATAACGGTGCAATAATCCTGCTTCATCCCACCTCAAAAACAAATGCCGATATACTCGGGGAGCTGATCGACATCTGGAGGGAAAACGGCTATGAATTCAAAACTGTCAAGGACCTTGAGTAAGATAAATTTGCGGATCTGCCTTGCCCTTGCCGCCGTGCTGATGATGCCGGGGATAAGGGTAGGTGCAATAGGATACGACCCGCATGCTGACAGCTCTGTATACTTTTCTGTCAAGGATGCCGAAAAACGGATAGCCTTATCATTTGACGACGGACCGCTTGCGGGAAAAACCGATAAGATCCTCGATGTGCTAGATAAGTACGGTGTTAAAGCGACCTTCTTTATGGTCGGCAGTCAGGCAAATTATTGCTCCGAGACTGCCATACGAGTGGTGGAAGAAGGGCATGAGATAGGTAACCACACAAATAACCACAAAAGCCTTGCCGCACTAAGCGAGCGAGAGCTTGATGACGAGATATCGCATGCTGAAAAGGCGATATATAATGCCTGCGGATATATCCCATCGCTTTTCAGGCCGCCCGAGGGTGTGTGCACCGAAAAAATATCAAAAGCCGCAAAATACCGAGGCTACAGCATAATTATGTGGAGCGTGGATACCTTGGATTGGCAAGGCAAAAGTGCCAAGGTGATATCCGAAAACGTGCTCGCAAACGTAAAACCCGGAGCGGTTATCCTTATGCACGATGGTATCTTCTCGAAAAGCCATACGGCAGAATCCTTGGATATAATAATTCCCGCATTGCAGGCGGAAGGGTATACCTTTGTTACTGTCGGTGAATTGATCGCAGATAGAATAAACGAATAAAAAATGCGTTTGACCTTTGGCGTGATACTCCGATAAGAGTATCACGCCAGTTCTATTCGCCTGCGGCGAGTGATATTGCTACGCAGTGATATTCGGATTACGCCGAGTGATATTCGCTACCGAGTTAACAGGCGAATAGAATATCACTGCAAGGCGGAGCCTTGCAATATCACTTCCCGCAAGGGAAATATCACTCTTTGCGCCAGCAAAGAATATCACTTATAGAAAGCAGAAAAGAGAGAGCTTTACAGATTTTTGTTTCCGCATTGCTCTCTCTTCTGTTTTTGTTGCCGGTTTTGCATTTGTTAAAGAAATGCATCGGGCTATGCCCATATTGTTATTCTATTTCTAAGCTAAGGACAACATCCATCTTGTCAAGCGAATTTTTTCAGATCTCAGCAGATTCTTTTTTGTCGTAATAGGGGTCTATCATTATGTCCTTGATCTTGTAATATGCCACAAACGTTGCCGTGTAAGTAAGAATAGCAATGGTTATGATAAACGGTAATGCAAGTCCGAGCGCGGGGAACATATAGACAAGGGTTATATTCAAATAAGCGATTGCAAGGATGGCAAGGAGTGCAAGGATGTTTCTTCCGAAGGCGAGGATGGAGAATATCACACCGTTCTTTATAAGCTTGAATATCGAAAGATCGAAGGTGACCATCATAATGTAGATATAGAAGCGCATAAAGAAGTAGATAACACAGCACACAAGTGTTGTATAGAACATTATGTTGGTAACTATCGAGCCCGTGGTCTGCCAGAAGAAGGACATATCGAAATAGAGAACGAAAATAGCAACACAGTCGATGATTCCGAAAAGAAGGCCTTGCTTCCAGTTGCGCTTTACAGCGTACCAGAAGTCGCTCCAAGGATAGACGGGTTCACCGGAGACGATATTGCGGAGAACGTACGCATTACCTGCATTAACTATTCCGAAGGTGAATATGACAAGCGCGGAAAGACAGAGCAAAACGATCGCTCCGGGTCCGAGGGCGGATATCTCACGCTGTTCACCGAAACGGGCAAGTAAGGGAATAAGCGCAGGTGAATCGGAGTGCAGCATTACGCCGTGCACAAGCGGGAACATCGGGTCAACGGGGGACGTTGATGATATATTGAATCTTCCCGTCATTGCGATAATTGCAAAGAACAGAGGAAAGTTTCCTATAACGTAGAGCAGATTGACCGAGATGAGCTTTGACATATTTCGCCACATTCGGACAAAATAGCTGTAAAGATCGTACTTGAGCGGTCTTTCGTTTTTTAGCACTCCCGGGCCTTCGCGCTGAGTGTCAAATAATTTGAATTTTTTCTTCGGAGCTTTATCTCCCATTTTTAACATCCTTTCGGTAGGTCAAAGTAATATAAGTTGGATCAGCTTCAGCAGGCAGTATGCTCCGCCGAAGGTGAGAAATGCAAAAATAAGCTTTGCGGCAGTATGTAAAGCGGCAGGCCGTTGCGAGAACATAATTCTGTGGGCGTTTATACAGACAGAAGCAAAAAGTACGCATAGCGCGCAGTATAAAATATAGAAAAATATAAACACTGTAATATTGCGCGTATCGTTGCCATTTACAAATGAATAAAACAGCACACAACCGCAAGAGAAGCCGTTTGCGGCCGTAACAGTTGAAATAACCGGCTCGCAGAATAGGGAAAATGCACATAGTAAAAATGCAAGCGAGATCCCGATCTGTTTTGCAGAGTGAGTAAATGAATCGGTTATAAGGGTCGGTAGATCTGTGTATGTGTAATTAAGCGCAGATTCGTTGATGGGGAGTGAGATAAATGTACGGAATGCGGGAAGGGTTGCGCACATTATCGTTGCAAGTATCGCAAATGCAATAAAAATAGCGGATAAAGAATACACGGAAGAAAACCCGTCGGTATGCCGTTCTGTCATAGCTTCTCCTCGGAAATGATTTGTACATTATATTTCCGAGTTTGGGAAAGTATGAGTTATCTGCCGTATTCTTCTCCAAGCTCCTCGCATCTGTCAGCGCACGCCTTTATAGCTTCGCTGATAATGCCGTCAATGTTCTTGTTGTCAAAAACAAGCAGCGCCTGCTCCGTTGCGCCTTTAGGTGAACGCACTGCGGCAACAAGCTCGTCGGCGCTCTTGTCGGATGATATGAGCATCTCTGCGGCACCGATAAAGGCTTGTGCAACAGCGTCCTCGATATTCTTGCTCTGAGCGCCGTATTCCTCGGCGCCCTTAGCAAACGCGCATATCAGTCTGTAGACAAGTGCAACAGCGCTTGAGGTAACGGCTGTCATTGCGTTCATATCTTCCTCATTTACGGTGATGACCTCACCGCACATGGAGAAAATACGGCAAACGTACTGATAATCCTTATCTGAAACAGAAGCGGAACGGCATATCTCCGTAACACCCTTGCCTATCTGCATAGGGGTATTGGGCATAATACGGATAACGGAACTGCATCCCGTAAGCTCCGTAAGGTCATTGCAGGTAACTCCCGCGCAGGGAGATACGATGATCTTACCGCGAAGGTCGGCGCCTTCCGATTTAATTGCACCGAACACTTCCTTCAGATTTTGCGGCTTGATGCCAAGGAAGATAATGTCGCTTGCGCTCGCGGCCTCTGTCATGCTTTGTGTAGTTTTATAACCTTTTGCTTTCAGGTCATTGATCTTCTCGGGTGTGCGGTTATATAAAGTGACTGCCATGTTCGGTACCTCAAACTTGCCGCTGAGGGAAGAGAGCGCCGATAAAAAAGCGCGGGCAATATTGCCGACACCGATAATGGAAAATGTCTTGTTCATCTTTATCTCCGTGATTGATTTTCTTAATATTATATCACACGATTTTTCCTTGTTCAATGATTTTAATAAAAATTAATAATTTGTTATCAATTGGAAATACGCTATTGCATTTATGACAGATATTTGATAAAATCAAAATATGAGAAAGAATGAACTTCAAAAGATATTTTCCGATATGCCTGAGCTTTACACGGACAGGCTGATACTTCGCCGTATGACAAAAAAAGATGCGCAGGATATGTACGAATATTCGCGCCTGCCCGAGGTTACGGAGTATCTTCTCTGGCATCCGCACAGCAGTCTCGATCATACCAAAAGATACCTTTCGTATCTTGAAAAGGATTACAGAATGGGTAATTTTTACGATTGGGGACTTACTCTGAAGGAAAGCGGTAAGCTTATCGGAACCTGCGGATTTACAACGATAGATACTGTAAATCTCTGCGGTGAGATAGGCTACGTTCTAAACCCCGAATATTGGGGCAAGGGAATTGCGTGCGAGGCGGCATGTGCCGTTATGGAATTCGGTTTCAGGGAGCTTAGGCTCCACCGAATTGAAGCCAAGTACATAATAGGCAATGAAAGAAGCCGTGCGGTTATGGAAAAGTGCGGAATGACCTTTGAGGGTGTAAGACGTTCTTCGATGTTTATTAAAGGGCATTTCCGCGACATCGGTGTATGCGCTGTTTTATCACGCGAATTTATGAAGGGTAGGGAAGAGTATGCGCTTTCGTGCTGCAACGTATAACGTAAGAAATACTGACGGCGGCAAGAGCCTTGACGGTATCGCCGAGGAGCTTCGCGGAGTTAATGCGGATATTATCGGTCTGCAGGAGCTCGACCGCGGCGTCGGAAGAAGCGGTAATGCCGATCTTCTTGACGAGCTTTCCAAAAAAAGCGGTTACAAAAATGCCCGTTTCTGCCGTTCGATCTTCTACGACGGCGGTGAATACGGAACGGGTATACTTACCTCGCATAAAATACTCGATTCCTGCGTAACCAAGCTTCCGTCACGCGGTGAAGCACGTATACTTACGCGCTTTCACATAGAAATAAACGGAACCGTTATATGCTTTTATAACGCGCATCTCAGCCTGGAGGATGATGCGCGTAAGTCTCAGCTTGAGATGATCGCATCCGAGTTCAAAGGAAAATCGCTCTCTGTCCTTGCAGGTGATTTTAATATAGCTTCATTTGCCGAGCTTGAGCCCTTTAACGGCTCAAATATTGCAAACTTTGAAGGAAGGTCGTATACCACCTTTAAGGCAGGCAGAAAGATCGATAACATAATAACTTCGCCGGATATTGATATAGTTTCCGTTTTTATGAGCGAATCGGAATATTCCGATCACAATATGCTGGTTGCGGATCTTGAAATAGTTAATAAATAATATTGACGTAATTGCGCCCGAGGTACTAAAAACACCTCGGGCGCAATATTATTTTGTAACGGAGGTGTTTATGAAAAGGTTTATTGTGTTTATACTGTTATTTGCAACCGTACTGCTTGCATACCCGCAAAAATGCTATGCCGCTGAGTTCGGAGGTGAACTGAGCGCGCAGAGCGCTATACTTGTTGAGCCCGAAAGCGGTAAGGTTCTCTTTGAAAAGAATGCGGACGAAAGACGCTATCCCGCATCCGTTACTAAGGTAATGACTCTTCTCCTTGTATTTGAAGCGCTTGATTCGGGTAAACTGAAGCTGAACGAGACGGTTACCGCAAGCGAATATGCTTCATCAATGGGCGGATCGCAGATATTCCTCTCGCCGGGGGAGACGATGCTTGCGGAGGATATGATAAAAAGCGTGATAATCGCATCTGCAAACGATGCGGCAACAGCACTTGCAGAGCATATCGCGGGAAGCGAGGATGCATTTGTTTCACTTATGAATAAGCGTGCAACCGAGCTTGGAATGGTCAACACTCATTTTGAAAACGTAAGCGGGCTTGACGATACCGCAAACGACCATAAGACAACAGCGAGGGACATAGCCATAATGTCGCGCGAGCTGATTATCAATCATCCAAAGGTTCTTGAATACAGCGGAATTTGGATGGATACGATAAGGGACGGAGCCTTCGGTCTTACCAACACAAACAGGCTCATTCGTTTTTACAGCGGTGCAACGGGCTTAAAAACGGGCAGTACGGCAAAAGCGGGCTTTTGCATCTCCGCAACTGCGGAAAGAAACGGAATGAAGCTTATCGCCGTAATAATGGGCGCACCGAATAGGGATGCGCGTAATGCCGATGCAAAGGCATTGCTTGATTTTGGGTTTGCAAATTACGAGACATACCGCTCCGATGGCGGCAGGATAGAGCATATCTCCGTAAAGGGCGGTAATGCCTCGGAGTTTACGGCGGAATATCCTTCCGTGTGCTTTTTGCTTGAGAAGGGAAGCGGCGCGAGGATACATAAGGAGATCGTGATAGATGATGTGTTTGTTGCTCCCGTTAAAGATAATTCAGCTGTTGGAAAGGTCATCTTTACCCTTGACGGAGAAAAGGTCGGGGAATGCGATATAATATCCTGCGATAAAGTGGATAAGATAAGCTACGGCGAGCTTTTCAGCAGAATGTTTGGAAAATTTTTGCTGAAAACGGAACAATAATTTATCAAAGAGATTGCATTTTATTTTCTGATGGTGTAAACTAACAATATCTAATTTTTTTCAAAGGATGTGAAAATATGAATATAAAGTTTAATGACGGCTACATTGCCGATTCCTCTATTAAGAACGGCGCGGCTGCTATTGAGCCCGAGCTCTATTCCGCTCTTGCATCCGTTAAGGACGGAAGCGGAAAGGGTAACGATTTTCTCGGCTGGCGCGATCTTCCCGTTGATTACGACAAGGAAGAGTTTGCACGCATAAAGGCGGCGGCAGAGAGAATTAGAAGCAACAGCGAGATACTTGTTGTTATCGGTATCGGCGGCTCCTACCTCGGAGCGCGTGCCGCTATTGAGTTCGTTAACGGTAATATGTACAACACCGTCGGACGCAACGGTCCCGAGATATACTTTGCGGGTAATTCCATATCCGCTCCCGCGCTTGCAGGCATTCTTGAGCTCTGCAAGGATAAGGATTTCTCCGTAAATATCATTTCCAAGTCCGGTACCACTACTGAGCCTGCCATCGCATTCCGTATGTTCCTTGAGCTTGCCAACAAAAAGTACGGCGATAAGGCTAAGGAAAGAATATTTGCTACCACCGATAAGGCTAAGGGAACTCTTAAGAGCTTTGCCGATAAGGAAGGCTGGGAGACCTTTGTTGTTCCGGATGACGTCGGCGGACGTTTCAGCGTGCTTACCGCGGTAGGCCTTCTTCCCATTGCAGTTGCGGGAATCGATATCGACGAGCTTATGACAGGTGCCTCTGATGCAAGAGCGGCTTATCTCCTTTCCGACGGCATGAACGACTGCCTTAAGTATGCAGGTTACCGCAACGCGCTTCTCCGTGACGGTAAGTGTGTTGAGATACTTGCAAGCTACGAGCCCTCCGTTGCTCTCTTTGCAGAGTGGTGGAAGCAGCTTTACGGCGAAAGCGAGGGCAAGGGCGGAAAGGGAATTTACCCCTCCTCCGTTATCTTCTCCACCGATCTTCACTCCCTCGGCCAGTATATCCAGGAGGGTCAGCGCATAATGTTCGAGACCGTTCTCGACGTTCAGAACAGCGGTAATGACCTTGAAGTGACCTTTGATGAAGCAAATATCGACGGACTTAACTTCCTTGCAGGCAAGAAGTTTGACGAGGTAAACCGCACCGCTATGCTTGCGACCGTGCTTGCTCACACCGACGGCGGAGTTCCGAACCTTGTTATCGAGGCAAAGGACAGAAGCGCCGCTACTCTCGGTCAGCTTATTTACTTCTTTGAGCTTGCGTGCGCCGTTTCCGGCTACGTTCTCGGCGTAAATCCCTTCGACCAGCCCGGTGTTGAAGCATATAAAAAGAATATGTTTGCTCTTCTCGGCAAACCGGGATATGAGGATATGCGTGCAGAGCTTTTGGCAAGAATGAACTAAGCAATAGAAAATTGTAACAAATTTTTGAAAATATCTTACAACCTATTGCAATTGCTGACAGATTATAGTAAAATATACACAAGCAATCCCCGACGGAAGTGGCGGGCCCGTCGGATGACAAATATACCCGCTTAGAGGAATGCAATGGTAAAACTTATTATTGGCGTCAAAGGCACCGGAAAAACCAAAACTCTTATCGAGATGGTACATACCGCACTTGATCACTCCAAGGGCAAGGTTGTCTGCATTGAAAAAAGCAACAAGCTTCGTTACGACATTAACTACCGTTGCCGTCTTGTAGAGGCTGACGAGTATTTTGTTGACGACGCTCAGTCCCTGTACGGCTTTGTAGCAGGTATGGTAGCCAGCGATCATGATATAACCGATCTCTTTATCGACAGCGCGCTTAAGATAGCTCAGGACGATATGCCCGCATTTGAAAAGCTTGTTAAGGAACTCGACGTTCTTTCCGCAAAGCACACCTTCAACTGCGTTATCACTGCTTCTTACGCTGCTGAGAATTGCCCCGATTCTCTCAGAGATTATCTTTGATTGATATAAAAAAGGCTCGGATATCCGAGCCTTTTTTCGTTTGTAGCAATCCGATTGTGGCTGCATAGTATGGTAGGGAAGGCGTATCCTTCAAATTTCCATAAGGAGACTCTTCCTATGTCAGAAAATAAATGCCTGTGCGGCGGCTCTCTTACCCAAAGAGAGGCTGTTTGCATCGATACACAGCGTATTCTTGATTCCTGCAGAGATAAGGACTGTTATGAGAACCAGAGAGTATGGCTTACCGAATACGGCCAGGACGTTATTGACCACACCACGGTAATAAGAGTCCGCCGTGCGGAGATCATTCGTGCGCACGTATCTGTTGACCCTGTTGATTTTTCCCGCGGCTTCTACCGCGTTTCCGTAAGGTATTACATCAAGCTTATGTTCGAGGGCTGTGTGTGCAGAGGAAACAGCCGCGAGTTTGACGGCATCGTTGTTGTTGATAAGAGCGTTGTTCTGTTTGGCAGCGAAGGCAACGTTCACATCTTCCGTTCAAGCTGTGAGGGCTTCTGCGGCGAGGGCGAGGTAAGCGATATTGATTGCGGCACCAACGCGCCTACTGCAGTTGTCGAGGCTGTTGATCCCGTGGTTCTTAACGTGCGTGTTGCAGAGGTCGGCTGCAGATGCAGCTGTGCTTGCGGCTGTAACGAGATTCCCGATACCGTTTGCGGCACTCTCTCCGGATCACTTTGCCATAACCCCGAGCGCAGAGTGCTTATCGTTTCCCTCGGTATCTTTTCCGTTATCCGCATCGAGCGCCCTGCACAGCTGCTTGTAAATGCATCGGCGTGTGCGGTTCCCGAAAAGGAATGCTGCCCTTGCAGTGATGAGAGTAATTGCGATCCTTGCGCGCTTTTCAGAGAGATGGACTTTCCCGTTTCCGAGTTTGTTCCGCCCTCTTCCTGCGGAATGGAAAAACGCTGTAAATAAGCAAAAATGCGAAAAAACGCCGTAAATCGGTAAAATAGGCTGAAAACAGCCGAAAACAGAGGGGATGCCCGTTATTTGGGCATCCTTTTTGTTAAAACTGCATAGTTTTAAGCTTGATTGATTGATGTTTTAGACAAATTATGCACACCAAAATGTTACCGCGCACCCTTGAAAACAATTCAAAAAAACGAGAAAACGAGAGAAAACGAGAGCTTGTGCTATGCTAAATTAAAAAATTGAAAAATTCTTTAAAAAAACTATTGACATATTAAAAAACGCGTGATATAATCATCCACGTTCGAAAACAAAAACTATTGGAGGAATTATCAATGTCCACTTTTATGCAGAAGCCTGCAGAGATTGAGCGCAAGTGGTATATCGTTGACGCAGCTAACAAGCCCCTCGGCAAGACTGCTGTTACCGTTGCAACTCTTCTCCGCGGAAAGCACAAGCCCGAATACACTCCTCACGTTGACTGTGGCGAGTTCGTTATCGTAATCAATGCTTCCAAGGCAGTTCTTACCGGTAAGAAGCTTGAGCAGAAGTACTACCGTCATCACAGCGGTTACATCGGCGGCCTCAAGGAAGTTAAGTACGCAGAGCTTATGGAAACTAATCCTGAGCTTGCTATGGAGCTTGCAGTTAAGGGTATGCTTCCCAAGAACACTCTTGGTCGCAGCGCTCTTACCAGACTCCACATCTACGCAAATGACGAGCACAAGCACGCGGCTCAGAAGCCCGTTGCTTACGAAGGTTAAGGAAAGGACGGAACTGAATAATGTATACTAGCGCTAAGCCTTATTTTTACGGCACTGGCAGAAGAAAGAGCTCTATAGCTCGCGTTCGTCTTTATCCCGGTACCGGTGCTATCACCATCAATGGCAAGGACATCGATGAGTACTTCGGTCTCGAGACCCTTAAGCTCATCGTTAACCAGCCCTTCGGCGTAACCAACACTGCCGGCAAGTTCGATATCGTTGCATCCGTTAAGGGCGGCGGTTTCTCCGGACAGGCAGGTGCGATCCGTCACGGTCTCAGCCGCGCTCTCGTCCTCGCGGACGAGGCTAACAAGCCCGCTCTCAAGGCAGCAGGCTTCCTCACCCGTGACCCTCGTATGAAGGAGAGAAAGAAGTACGGTCTCAAGGCCGCTCGTCGCGCTCCTCAGTTCTCCAAGAGATAATTTCGGCTTTGCCGAATACAAAAAATGCTCTGCTTATGCGGAGCATTTTTTATTATCTCTTGGAGAACAACTATGATTGCCCTATGGGCAAGTTATGAGTTATGATTGGCTGCGCCAAGTTATGATGCCCTGACGGGCAGTTTGAAGTAACAAAGGCAATCATATCATAACGTGCCGAAGGCACTCATAACTTTTCCCCAGGCAAAATCATAACTTATAGCTCTTTTTTCTGTCCTATTTACATTTCTACGTTTTAATGGTATACTCTATAAAACAGATAAACTTAAAATTGGTATAACAAACTATAAAGGAAATTAATGTATGAAAAAAGTTTATTGTATTTTGACGCTGATTTTTACACTTGCTTTTCTCTGCGGCTGTGGCGGATATGTAAATAATTATTCCGCAACTATTTTGATTACCTCTTGCGAGGGAGATGAAGCAAGTATGGAATTTGATAGCTTTAAGGGAACGTATAATTTCAAATTGAGAAGGGATGGTTCCGCAGAGCATACACTCAACTTTGAAGCAAGTCTTGCCGAAGGCGTGATGAACGTATATATTGGCGTTGACGGTGAAAAAGAATTACTCCGCACAGTAAAGGGCGGGGAATCCTATGATGAAATTATCACGCTTAATGAAAAATACGATAACGAAAAAACGGTCTACATTATTCTCGAAACAGTAGGCAAAAGCGTAGACGGTGATTTTGAGTTTGAGTACAAATAATTGAGTGAATGGAATTAATAATTCCAATTTAACGAGGTAATTATGGCAAGCAGTAAAGAATGTTTAGATTTTGTTTTGGAACAATGTAACGGTCTTTCTGCCCGTGCAATGATGGGAGAATATGTGCTGTATTACGGTGGTAAGGTTGTTGGCGGTATTTACGATAACCGTTTGCTTGTTAAACCTACCCCTTCTGCAGTTGCATTGATGCCGGACGCGCCGAGAGAACTCCCATACGAAGGTGCAAAAGAAATGATCCTTGTAGAGGATGTTGAGGACAGAGGTTTATTGAACAAACTATTCGAGGTAATGTATGAAGAATTGCCCGAAACGAAGAAAAAGAAATAAATTTTAATTTGTCAAAAAAAGCTCTGCCGAAGCAGAGCTCTTTCAATTTACTTAATTCGAAAATTCTGCGTTCTTAACGTACTCAATGAATACTTTGAGAGATTTAGACATCCATTTGTTTTTGTGGTAGATAAGCTGTTTCCAGATATCGATGTTCATATCGTTTACGTCGAGATAGCAAAGCTTACCCGAGCTTACCAATTCTTTGGTTACAAAATCGGGAAGATAGGAGACCATATTGCTTTCCGCGAGGATATGGGTAATAATGTCGGTTCTTCCGATCTCAAGTACCGGTGAAATATTAACGGATCTCTTGGCAAGCTCCTTATCAAAAACTCGGCGGTAGCCTTGTCCGTTTTCTGTTAAAATAAAAGGTTCATTTTCAATATCTTTGATCTTCAGGTTATGCATTCCGGCGAATTTTGAATTTGTGTTCGTAACAAAGTGCATGGACAGTGCTTCTTCTTTAGCTATTATGTAATCCTTTCTATATGCGTGGCTGTCGAGTGTAATTATTGCATCCGCTTCATTGTGGTCAAGCATATCGAACATCACGGACGTATCTGCGTTTGTGATCTTGAGCGAGATAGAAGGGTATCTTTTGTGAAAGTCTATGTAATGAGAGTGGATCATTTCTTCGCATACAGAGTCGGGTGTTACAATGTGTATGTGTCCGCTGCAGTTTTCTGAATTAGTAAGACTTTCTTTGAACTCATCAGTCAGCTCTATTACGCGGTGAGCATAAGATAGAAGCTCTCGACCGCGCTCTGTAAGCGTGATAGTGTGATTGATGCGCTCAAATAAAAGACATCCGAGTTCGTCCTCAAGCTGCTTTATCTGGAATGAGACTGTAGACTGCGAATAACCTGCTTGTTCCGCCGCTTTTGTAAAGCTTCCTACCTCTGCTACGTTTATAAAAGTGATTAGATTCCTGAGCTCCAATGCGTGCCCTCCTTTGATCAAAAATATCGATAATAATTATCAAAACCATTCGCTTGACTAATGTAGAAAATATTATATAATAGAGAAGTATTAAAAAACAAGTCCTTTAAGTAATTTTTTTGAATACAAAAACAGCATCAAATATTCTTTTGGGGCGAAGACGATACGGAGGTTAAGTAATGACAAACACACAAATTTACACTCTCATTGCTCTTGCGGTTTACGCAATTGCGATGGTGCTTATAGGCTGTATCAGCTACGGCCGATCAAAAACGCTTGACGGTTTTTTGATCGGCGGCAGAAAGATTGGTGCATGGGTAACAGCTTTTGCTTACGGCACTACATATTTCTCCGCAGTTGTTTTCGTGGGTTATGCAGGTCAGCACGGTTGGAATATAGGGATCGGTGCAATTTGGATCGGTATAGGTAATGCGGTACTCGGTTGCCTGCTTTCCTGGCTTTTGTTTGCAAACAAAACAAGAAAGATGACTAAAAAGCTAAATGCAAGAACTATGCCTGACTATTTTGAAAAGAGATATGCTTCTAAGGGCTTGAAAATACTTGCTGCGGCAATCATCTTCATTTTTCTCGTTCCTTACTCCGCGGCCGTTTACAAAGGGCTCGGTTCTCTTTTCAGTGCAGTATTTCCCGGAGTTGAGACTTGGGTCTGGATGCTGATCATTGCTTGTTTGACCGCAATTTATCTCGTAGCCGGCGGTTATGTTGCTACTGCATATACGGATCTTGTTCAGGGAATAATAATGATAGTTGGCGTAATTTGTCTTACTTTAGCTGTACTTTCTCATGATTCTGTTGGCGGGCTTGTAGGCCTTATGGAGAATCTTTCAAATTTCGAGTCGCTCCCCGGTGATCCTAATCCGGTTACCGGTGATCAGCTCACTAACATTTTCGGCGGTTCGGCATTCAAGTTCCTGTGCTTCAATATTATGCTTACCAGCTTCGGTACCTGGGGACTTCCTCAGATGATCGGTAAGTTCTATGCAATCAAGGATACTGCGGCTATCAAGCGCGGTACTATCATTTCCACGATCTTCTGCATTATTATAGGTTGCGGTGCGTACCTTATCGGCAGTACGTCCCGACTTATCCTCGGCGGTGTTCTCCCCGAAGGCGGAATCGACTCTGTTATTCCTGCGGTATTGATAGAAGTGCTCAGCGGCGGAACTTTTGGTATCATACTTTTTGCCGTTATTATGATCCTTCTCCTTTCAGCATCTATGTCAACTCTTCAAGCTGTGGTTCTTACTTCTGCTTCAGCAGTAGCGGTAGACCTCATCCCCGCAGTAAGAAAGAAGACTGTTTCTGAGAAGAAGCAAATGCTTCTTACGAGAACTCTTTGTCTCGTCTTCGTAGGTTGCTCGTTCGTTTTTGCAACACAGAATATTCCGATTATCGTCAGCTTGATGTCATTCTCTTGGGGAGTAGTTTCCGGATGCTTCATCGGTCCCTACATTTGGGGACTCTTCTCCAAGAAGATCACCAAGATCGGCGCGTATGCGGGCGTTCTTTCGGGTCTTCTTACCGTTGGCGGTGCAACTCTTGTAATTTCGTTAACTTCAAGCTTTAAGGTTGCGGCATCCAAGTCTCCCGAAATGGGCGTTGCCGCTATGGCTATCTCCTTTGTTGTTGTTCCTGTTGTAAGCATGCTTACAAAGAACAAGGCTGAGAATAAGGAGAGAGTAGAAGAGATTTTCACTTGCTATAACGAAGATTAATTTCCTATAAACAAAAAGCTCTGCAGTGCAGAGCTTTTTGTTTACTTTTTAAAAGTAATATGATATATTAATTAAAAACAACTTTGTGAGGAACACAAAATGGAGATCAAAAGACGGTGCTCTTGGTGTAATTTGAAAAATCCGGTATACGTTGAATATCACGACAAGGAATGGTGTACTCCGAATTTTGATGATAAGTACCTTTATGAGATGCTTATCCTTGAATCCTTTCAAGCGGGGCTTTCGTGGGAGTGCGTACTTAATAAACGCGAGGCATTCAGAGCGGCGTTTGATAATTTTGATATCGATAAGGTTTGTTTGTACTGTGACGATAATATTAGCGAACTGCAAAGCAACAAGGAAATTATCAGAAATAAATTAAAGATCAAAGCAGCAGTTAATAACAGCAGAATATTCAAAGATATCGTTTCGGAATACGGGAGCTTTTATATTTATTTGAGAACTTTTACCGAAGATAAAACTATTTACGAAACCGGCAAAACAACAAACGCGCTTTCCGATGCAATTTCAAAGGATCTCCAAAAAAGGGGAATGAAATTTGTCGGATCGACGATCATGTATTCATATTTGCAGGCGGTAGGAATTATAATTTCTCATGATGAATCCTGTTTTCTTCACAAGAGCACCTGACGGGTGCTCTTTTCATTATATGTCCAACTTTTTATAATTTTTGTTTTTTCATAAATATCGGTTGCAATTTTACTGCATATTTGATAAAATCAAAATGTATAAATTTTCTCGCATTCGGAGGTAAAAAATGACCGAGATATTACGCGAAAATAATATTAACTATATTGTGTGCGACGGTGTTAAGGCCGCAGAGATCGCAGCATGCGAAGGGGCAGAGGACAGCTTTGTCCGCATAAACGAGCTTGCATTTCTTTGGAAGCGCACCACTGCCGTTCCAACTGTACATATGCGTATGGAGCTTCTTACCGTAAAGAAGCCCGATTTTACAATGATTCCTTCCATCAGCTACAACGGCAACGGATGGGGAACTACCCCCGAGTATGTTGGCGACAGAGCCGAGGATGGAACTCCCTGGACTTTTGCTTGGCATAGAGGAACTATTCCTTCCTGTACCTTTACCGCAACCGACGAAGCGTGCGTTGCAATGATGACCGAGATAGGTGAGGATACTGCTTGCTCACTCTATCTTGACGGTGACAAAGAAAGGCACGTTGTTATTTACCCCGAGGAGGAGCAGCCCAAAACGCTTCAGCGCCATTTCTGGGGTGAGGCATATCAGGGCGAGGGAACTCCCCGTACCGAGTTTACCGCAATAATCCTTGCTTACCCTACAGAGGATAAGCCGATAAAGTACGATAGGCTTCTTGATTTTGCTTGGCGCTACTACGGACACGCAATAAAGGCTCCGAGAACGCCCGAAAATCTTTATGACCTTGCTATCTCCTACTCCCGTTATCTTTACGAGGAGGAGAAAAACGGCTTCTGCGGCTTCACTATGGGCTGCCAGTGGCACCTCGCACAGCACGCGTATATGAAGACTGTAAACCGCTTTGAGATAAGCTGGGTAGGTCAGTCCGCATCAATGGCAAATGCTATGCTTTATCACTATCTCAAGACGGGTGATAAGGATGCGCTCAAGATGGGTATCGACGTTCACGATTCCTGGATCAAATTCGGAACGCGTCAGGACGGACTTATAGATGCGCGACTTGACTGGGATCCGTGGCGCGACAGATATTATGCGGATGATTACACTCCCGATAAGTGGAAGCTGGGCGAGAGCGCTTGCGAGAGCCACAAGACCTTCGCAGGTAAAAAATTCCGCCGTGACGAGAACGGACAGATCAAGATAGCCATTGATGCCTGCAACATCGGCGGCGCCGCTGATGCGTATTTTGAGGGCTATGACCTTGCAAAGGAATGCGGCATAGATAAGCCCGAGTATCTTGCTACTGCGTTCGGAGTTTGCGATTTCGCTATCAGCACTCAGGACGAGAGCGGCAGATACGCTAAGAGCTGGGATTACGACGGCTCTATCCTTGCGGCTGACGGAACCATCGGATGCTTCCTTGTGCTACCTATGCTTACCGCATACAAGCGCTCGGGAGAAGAAAAGTATCTTAATTCCGCTCTCAAGGCGTTTAACTTCTATTACGGCGCTTTGGAGCGTGACGGATTTACCACCGCAGGCGCGCTTGATACTTACTGCATAGATAAGGAATCCTCCAGCCCTCTGCTTCGTGATGCACTTGCGCTTTACGAGATAACGGGTGATAAAAAGTATATTGAAGCCGCAAAGAACATTGCTTGGTATCTCTGTACCTGGCTTATGTACTACACTATCGAATACCCTAGTGACAGCCTTATCGGCTCTATGGGTTATGATACCTTCGGCTCTACTTCCGTAAGTACCGCGCATCAGGCGCTTGACCAGTACGCGCTTCGCGACGTGCTTTCATTCCTCACTCTTGCTGAGATAACGGGTGAAAATCATTGGAAGGAAAAGGCGCTTGCGTTCTTTGCAAATGCCTGCCAGTGCATCTCCGATGGTACGATGTACGTTAACCGCCGTGTCCGCCCCGCAGGCGCTCAGGATGAGGCGATATTCCACACAAGATGGGGCCGCCACGGTGTTCCGCCCTTCAGCCCCTCTCAGTGGCTTCCCGCTTGGCCGAGTGCGTTCCGTCTTGAGATACTCAGATTTACCAAGGATTGGGATATACTCAGAAACGGACTTGATAAGATCGAAAACGCGATAGAGCACGTTAAATGATATGAAATCAGTCAGAAATATATTTAAAAAGGGAATAGGTCCTTCAAGCTCACACACAATGGGCCCTGCTTTTGCCGCGCTTGATTTCCGCAAAAAGCATCCCGATGCCGACAGTATTAAGGTAGTCCTTTTCGGTTCGCTTGCAAAGACGGGTAAAGGCCACGGCACGGACAGAGCTATAAGCGCTTCGCTCTCTCCCATTCCCACCGAGATCGTATTCAATACAGATGATGCGGTAGCGCTCGTTCACCCCAATACTCTTACTTTTACTGCGTATAAGGAAGGCGCTACGCTCGGGGAGTGCACTTATCTGTCTATCGGAGGCGGAGATATCCGTATCCCCGGTGACAGCGAATCACACCCCGTTGATGTTTATCCCGAAAACACCTTTACAGAGATAGCTTCAGTATGTAAAGCACGCAATATACGTCTTTCGGATTATGTTTTCGAGCATGAGGGCGAGGGCTTTCGAGAGTTCTTGCACGATGTTTGGAACACAATGTCCGCCGCTATCCGCGAGGGGCTTACCCATACGGGTATTCTACCCGGCGGGCTAGACGTTGAAAGAAAGGCACAGCGTCTTTACAACCAGAAGCACATCGACGAAAGCCCTCAGACGAGAGAGAACCGCCTTGTTTGCTCTTATGCTTTTGCGGTGAGCGAGCAGAATGCAGACTGCGGACTTATAGTTACCGCACCTACTTGCGGCTCCTGCGGTGTTGTTCCCGCCGTCCTTAAATATATGCAGGAAAAGAACGCGTTTTCGGACGATGATATCGTCCGTGCTCTTGCTGTCGGCGGACTTATCGGCGATCTTGTGGCAAGCAATGCATCGGTAAGCGGTGCGGAGTGCGGCTGTCAGGCGGAGATTGGTACAGCATGCTCTATGGCTGCTGCCGCGCTTGCTGAGCTATTTGAGATGGGAATCGACCAGATCGAGTATGCCGCAGAGATATCGCTTGAGCATCATCTCGGACTTACCTGCGACCCCGTTTGCGGGCTTGTGCAGATACCTTGCATCGAGCGTAATGCAGTTGCGGCAATGCGCGCAATCAACGCACTCAGCCTTGCAAACTTCTTATCGGACAGCCGAAAGATTTCCTTTGATATGGTCGTTGAAACAATGTACCAGACAGGCCGTGACCTGCACGGTATGTACCGCGAAACATCGGAAGGCGGACTTGCCAAGCTTTACCGTCCTTCGCGTGATTAAATGCTGATAATAATTCATTTTAAGGAGAACAGTTATGAAGAAGATCATCACGCTTGCACTTTCCCTTATGCTTGTGGTTTCCTGTTTTGCCTTTGCCTCTTGCGGAAAAGAGCCTACGCCTTACGAGCTTGTGTCTGCCGCTGTTGAAAAGAGCTCTTCTCTTAAGGATATTGAGCTTGAGCAGACGGTAAACATGAAGATGGATATGATGGGTATGTCCGTTGACGTTCCGATAACCATGATAATGAAGGGCAAGGACGTTAATTCCGAAACCCCCATTCTTTTTGCAGATATGAACACAACAATGATGGGCATGTCTGTTGACTCCGTTGTTTACATTGAAAACGGTATCGTTTATCTTACCACGCTCGGCGAAAGCTATAAGATGCCTCTTGCAGACGTTGCAGAGGATTACGATATAGCGAAGGATCTTACAGCGGTATTCTACTGCCCTGCAGAGAGCGTTTTTGAGGGTGTTGAGGTAGTTAAAAACGAAGA
>JAZQFL010000230.1:0-4548 GCA_045539485.1 Eubacteriales bacterium | reverse complement strand
TGCCGAATATATTAAGGAGGCAGACATTTAATGGCGGTTTATAATTCCATAAGAATACTTGGCGTTTTGCGTTATTTTTTGTGGGGGTCGGGACTCCCTGACGGAGTTATCTCCGCGCTCACCGTTTTATCCGCACTCGTTCTTATCATTGTCCCCTATCTTCTCGGCGGTCTAAACTTCGCCATCATAATCTCAAAGAAGAAATTCGGATTGGATGTGCGTGATTTTGGTTCGGGAAATGCGGGTATGACCAATATGCACAGAACCTTCGGCAAAAAAGCAGGTATCATTACGCTTGCCGGAGACGCGGGTAAGACATTTGTTTCCTGTCTGCTCGGTTATCTTCTGCTCGGCAAGCTCGGCGCGTATATCGCGGGACTTTTCTGTATGCTCGGACACATGTTCCCCATCAAATACAAATTCAAAGGCGGTAAGGGCGTTGTCTGCGTTGCTGTCGTCGTACTTATGACAGATATCGGAAACCCTCAGTTCTTCTTCATTCCCTTTCTGTTTCTCGTTTTGTTTGCAATTTTTGCGGTCATAGTTCTCGGGACCAAATACGTATCCCTCGGCTCGGTCATGTGTATGGGGCTTTACCCGATATTCCTTCACTCGCTTGAAACCGCACAGCTCTCCGCCGAGATATCAAACATTGAGCAAATAACCATGAACTATTCCGAAATGGGCTTTTATGTAACGATCTCCGTAGTTATGGCTATAACTGTTATATTTATGCACCGTGAAAATCTCAAACGCTTGTGGAGCGGTCAGGAATCAAAGATCAGCTTCAGATCGTCCGGTAAAAAAACGTCGATTACAGATCATGCCGAAGTGCGATCTGACGAGAAAAGAGCAACTACACCCAAGAAGAAAAATAAGAAATGAACAGTATTACATATAATCTTTCATCGCTTGTAATTTTGTCGGCAAAGAAATGTCTTCTCAAAAAGGCAGTCTTCTCAAAGCCCGACCGTCAAAGCGGTATCACTAAAGCTGTAGCATCGGCAGTTACCATACGCAACACTCTTATGCTCCAGCTTGAGATCTTCCATACAGACAACAAAGCGACTCACAAAAATCTTGATCCGACTCAATCAGAAACGGTAGGATATTTCACTGAGTTCTGCAAAGGATTCTCTCAGGTAAATGTTATAACCACTGTTGGAGATTGCGAATACAGAAGAGCCCCCTCCGGAAAAGAAATTATTCTCGGAGGAGATAAACTGCGCACAAAGCTTGAAAATGCGGAAGCCTCGCGTTCCGGCATTGAGGTCGGCGGCCATAACAGAGTTAAAAACTATATTCTTTCGGGCAATGAAGAGTTTCTTATCAAGCTCGGGATAAGTGATACAAACGGCAGACCGCATGACAAAAAGCTTCCGAAGCTCCGTCAGATCAACCGTTTTCTTGAATACGTACGCGATGCTGAAAAATATCTTCCGTCAACAGACCCGATATATATCTGCGATCTGTGTTGCGGAAAAAGCTATCTTTCGTTCGCGGTATACCATTACTTTGCCAATATAAAAGGCAGAAAAACCTTTATGACCGGGGTGGATCTTAAGCCGGATGTAACCGAATACTGTAATTCGGTTGCTTGCGAGCTCGGATTTGACGGGATGAGGTTTATCTGCGGAGACGTTTCCAAGTTTGAACCGGAGGTGCTTCCGTCTCTCGTTATTTCGCTTCACGCGTGTGATACAGCTACCGATCTTGTACTCGGGCTGGCGTCCAAATGGAGAGCTCGAGTCATTCTCTCCACGCCCTGCTGTCATCACGAAATGAATCACTATATGAACTGCCCCGGTCTTGCATTTATTGCCGAGCATTCAATGCTTCGTCAGAAATTCTGTGACGCGGCAACCGATTCACTCCGCTTGAAGTTGCTTCAGGGAAAAGGCTACAAGACTGCCGCATTTGAGCTCGTAGACCCCGACGATACTCCAAAAAACATAATTCTTCGCGCCGTATTGCACTCTGACGGAGATGATAACGCGATGAAGGAATATGAAGAAGCGTACCGCTTCATTTACGGTAAAGAACCGTCCGGCAAAAAACAGTCAGATCTGTAAAACAAAGAGGATACTATGACGTATGTAAATGCGGTAAAATATATAAAATCGTGTGAAAACGGAATTCCCTCGCCCGAACGAATGAGGTTGCTGTGCCGATATCTCGGTGATCCTCAGCGTCAAATGAAATTCGTTCATATCGCGGGCGGATCCGGTAAGAGCTCGTGCGCATCAATGCTTTCCATGATGCTGACAGAAGCTGGATACCGTGTCGGAAGCCTCACATCTCCTTTCATCCGTGAGCACCGCGAAATGGTAAGCGTGAACAAAGAGCCGCTTTCCCACGCAGACTTTGCAAAATTTGTTGAGAAAGTTGCACTTGCGGCAAAGAAGATGAAGGAAGATATTGAAACCGCCGCCCTTCCCCCCGAGGAAAGCGCGGATGTAGCGATATCTGATGCATCAGCAAAGCCAAAGATCACAAAAAACTTGCTTGAAGGAAAGATCGATCCCACTCCGATCTCGCGCGAAATAATCTGTGCGGCGGCACTTCTTGCCTTTAAGCACTATGATTGTAATATATCGATACTTGAATGTGGAGAAAGCCGTGCCGATCCGACTGGTATTATCGATCCGCCATTAGTTGCCGTGATCTGCGGAACTTCCTTCACAGAAGAACAGCTTCGAACAGGTGCGGGCATTATCCGCCGCGGAACACGTGAGGTAGTCACTTCCGCTCCCGCCGGAGAGGCTTACAGCACAATACTTGATTCCTGCGTCAGAACGGGAAGCCGTTTAACGGTTCCCGCAAAAGGAGAACTGCGTCCAATACATTCCGGGTTAAGCACAAAAACCTTTGAATACAGAGGCAAAACATACAGCGTTCCGTACTGCTCGGAATATCAGCTTACCAACGCTTTGATCGCGATTGAAACGGTCTATTCCCTGCGCAGAACGGGCGTAACACTTCACAGCGAGGATATTTCAAGAGGTATATCCAAAGCCAAGATACCGCTCAGATTTGAGCTTTTGTCGATCTCTCCGTTTATGATAATAGACTGCCCCTCGGGGAAAAACGACGGACAAGCATTTTGTGACTCACTGTCATCCATCTCTGCAAGCTTAGGCAGATCCGTGACATTGGTCACACCTGCGGACTTTGATTGCGTTTTGCCCGAAATGCTTGAAGAAAGAGGTTTTACTGTGTTAAACCACTTGAGTCCGAAAATCGAAGCAGATGACAAAAGAGTGGCTCGCATTGCCGCTTCCATGTCCCCCGAAGACACCTTACTTGTCCTCGGCACACCCGAATTTTGCGGAAGACTCAAAGCACACATATCAAAAATGCTGGCTTACAGGTAAAACAAAACGACCTTGAAGGATCTACGATCCCACAAGGTCGTTTTTGTTGCTTTATTTTTTCTGCTCACCGCAACCGCTGCAATTACAGCAGTTTCCTGTACAAGAACCTTGCGCGGTGTCGTCCTTTTTGTTGCAAGAACAACTGTCCGGACAGCCTATGCATTTTTTGCCGCTTTTCTTGGCTTTTATTATGTATGCAACGGCGGCACCGATTATAAGCACAATAGCAACGATTGCAATAATATCAGCTGAAGACATAATCTTTTCCTCTATTAAACATTTGCTTTTTCTTTTGGAGACTTGCCGTTAAGAACGCCTTCTGCTTTGAGTTCCTTATTCTTCTTGATTATAAGAACCGTAAGTATCGCAGCAATTGCAAGAACAAGCGCCCAACCCAAGATAGGCATCCAGAATGATCCGAAGTTCGCACCTGTAAAGAGCGTTCCGAAGAAGAAGGTAAGGAATCCGATACTGTAACCAACAGCAAACTGAAGTCCGATACCTGCCCAAAGCCACTTTCTGCTCTTCATTTCAGAGTTCATAGCACCAATCGCGGCAAAGCAAGGAGGCGAGAAGAGATTGAACATAAGGTATGCCAAAGCCGCCACCTTTGTGATAGCCATAATTCCCGCGACCTCAGCACCGGCCCCCTCCATAAGAGCAAGCTCGTCGGTATCGATAAGGTTTTCAAGTCCTACAAAGCATACCGCAAGTGTACCGACAACGTTTTCCTTGGCAATAAAGCCCGTAATAGCTGCTGCGGCAAGTTGCCATGCAACGACACCTACAATAGGTGCAAAAAGATACGCAAACGGTGTCGCGATCGTTGCAAGAATGGACTGACTTGCATCATTAACAGGCTGGAAGTTCCAACCGAAGGACTGCATAAGCTGAACCACGAAATTACATACGAGAATAATAGTACCGGCCTTTACTATATAAGACCAGCCGCGCTGACACATAGAAAGGAAGGCTTTCCAGAAGGAAGGCACCTTGTACTCGGGAAGCTCAATGATAAAGAACGATTTTTTATTCTTATTACCCGTGAGCTTGTTAACGAGAAGCGCGCAAATCAGGATTATGACGATACCCACAAAGTACATGGAAACGCCAACCCAACGGCTCTCGCCGAAGAATGCACCCGCGAAGAGCGAGATAACGGGAAGCTTTGCGC
>JAZQFL010000229.1:0-5659 GCA_045539485.1 Eubacteriales bacterium | reverse complement strand
TGGCTGATTTATCAGCCCGCCTAAAAGCAAATTGCTTTTAGGCGCTACATTCATTGAAACAGAAATCGACAGTTTTCTTTAGAAAACTGTTGGCAAATCAAAGATTTGCCGTCGAAATTCAAGAATTTCGACTTTCGATTGTCGTTATAACGTTCCGCATAGCGGAACTCATAACTCTAAACTCTTAACTCTTAACGGGAGGCGAAACGCCTCCCCTACAACGCGGGGGATTGCGGGCGGATGATATCCGCCCCTACGATAATTTATCTTTGCTTCCAATAATTCATCAGGCATCCGGCCAAAATGATCTGCTTTTCATCCTCCGTAAGGGGCGCCATACCGAGGGTGATCTCCTCTGCCTTGCCGCCGCGGATGATGTATGCCTTGAATTCGCTGTCGCCCTCGGCAATTACCTTGCGCATATTGGGAACGTATACGAAATTGCCTACCTCAAGCTTGAAGCCGCTCTTGCGAAGCAGGGGGAGCAGACCCCAGTTGATGAGGTTGGAGCGGTAACGCTTGGTTGCATACTCGTCGGCAATGTTTGCATAGCCGCCGAGAACCTTCTGACAGCTTGCCGCCTGCTCGCGTGCAGAGCCGTCGCCGGGGTTGTGAGCGAATACAACGGAGCCGAAGGAAACTTCCTTGCCGCCGGTAAGCGCTTCGAGAGCCGCCTTGTCGTCCGCTGTCATATTATCAAGGCTTGCCGCCTTTGCTCTGCCCACGTATGCGGGATCCTTACGGGAAAGGGTGAACTCCGCAAGCTTCATGGGGTTGGAGCGGTAAGAGGAGGTCTCGCCCGAGGGGATAAGCTCGTCCGTAGTGGTTACGGGGTCATCGATAACGGATGCAACCTCAAGAACGAGATCGTCCTTGGGAGTTTCGAACGCGGGCCAGTCCTTGATGTTGGGGCCGTACTTAAGCTCGGCATCCTTTTCAGCCTTACCCCAGCCGTAGTAAACGCGTGCCTTGTAGGCGCTGTCGTCGTACTTATACTTATAGGAAGCGAACTCAACGTCGAGATCGCATGCGGAGGTGATGATACCGCCGTTTATTGCGGTTGCGGCAATGGAACGTGCGTCCATAAGCGCAACGCTTGCGATCTGACCTGCGCCGGGCTTACTGCCCTCGCGGTTCGGGAAGTTACGGGTAGTGTGACGCAGGGAAAGTGCGTTGTTTGCGGGAACGTCGCCTGCACCGAAGCAAGGACCGCAGAACGCAGTACGAACTGTAACACCGCTGCGAATAAGCTCGGTCATAATGCCGTTTGCGGCAAGCTCGGTCATAACGGGCTGGCTTGCGGGGTAAACGGAAAGCCAGAACGCGCCGTTGCCGGTGTTGTTTCCGCGGAGAATATCAGCTGCGGCACATACGTTATCAAAGGTACCGCCCGCACAGCCTGCTATAACACCCTGATCGGCACGTACGCCCTCGCGGCAGATCTTGTCGGTAAGGGTGAAGCGGCCTTCTTCAAGGCCAAGCTGCTCAACGGCTCTCTTCTCTGCCTCGCGGAGAAGGTCTGCGGGGTTAGCGTTCAGCTCGCGGATGGTGTATGCACAGCTGGGGTGGAACGGAAGCGCTATCATAGGCTCGATCTTGGAGAGGTCGATCTCTACCATTCTGTCATACTCCGCAAGAGGAGCGGGATGAATGGGAGCGTATGCATCGGGTCTGCCGTGGACGGTGAAGTAATCCTTAATTACGTCGTCGGTCTCCCAGATGGAGGAGAGGCACGCGGTCTCGGTGGTCATAACGTCGATACCGCAACGCATATCGGCGGGAAGGGCGGCAATGCCGTCGCCGATGAACTCAAGAACGGAGTTCTTTACAAAGTTGTTAGTGTAAGTTGCACCGATAAGAGCGATCGCAACGTCCTGAGGGCCGACTCCGGGACGGAGCTTGCCCGTGAGGTGGACAGCAACTACATCGGGATAGTCGATATCGTAAGTTTTGCAAAGGAGCTGTTTTACAAGCTCGGGTCCGCCCTCGCCTACCGCCATGGTACCGAGAGCACCGTAACGGGTGTGGCTGTCGGAGCCGAGAAGCATTCTGCCGCATCCGCTCATAGTCTCGCGCATAAAGGAGTGGATAACTGCCTGATGTGCGGGAACGTAGATACCGCCGTACTTCTTTGCGGCGGAAAGACCGAAGAGGTGGTCATCCTCGTTAATGGTACCGCCAACAGCGCAAAGGCTGTTATGGCAGTTTGTAAGGATGTAAGGCAGGGGGAACTCGGTAAGTCCGCTTGCGCGCGCAGTCTGGATGATACCGACGTAGGTTATGTCGTGGGATGCAAGCGCATCGAACTTTATTTTAAGCTTTGCGTCGTTTCCTGAGGTGTTGTGGGAGGTGAGGATGGAATATGCCATCGTTCCCTTGTGCGCCTCGGCGCGCTGTGCTTCGGTAAGCGCGGATGCCTCAGCGGCACTCAGCACCTTGCCGTTTTGTACGTAGACCTTGTTTTTTTCCAGTTTGATCATCGTTTTACTCCAAGAATTGTAGAAAATGTATTGATTTATTTTTAATCAAAACAAGGACGGATTTCGGCCGTCCTTGTTTTTGTTCGCCTCACGGCGGTCATTATTTACTTTGTAACGGTTGCAAGAAGGGTATCCATTACCTTCTCCCAAAGAAGGCTCTCGTAGAGGGACTCAACAAGGATCTCACCCTTATCGATAGCAGCCTCAAAATCCTCATAGGTCTTGTAGGTAGAGGAAAGTCCAAGCTCTTCGTAGTATGTCTTAAGACCCTCTGCCTTATCCTCGTCGGTGAGAGAAATGTTCTCTGCCTTAACGATCGCGTTGAATACGAGCTGCTCCTTAACTATGATCTCAGCGGAGGGAATGAACTCAGCTTCCTTGTACTCGTTAACGTTCTTGTAGCCGAGAAGCTTTGCGTAGTCTCTCATAGCCCAGCCATAGGTGCTGCCAAGCTGTGCCGCGGTGTAGTCAAAGAGGCCGTCGGCAACTTTCTTTACCTCGCGTGCGGGATACTGCTTAACAGTTGCGCCGTCAAGGATCTTCTTCCAGAGGCCGGATACGTTAGCGGTCTTTGCTTCCTTTGCATACTGCTCGGTAAGAGCGGGGGTAACTACCTTCTCGGTGTACTCAGCAAGAGTAGCGCTCTCGGTAACGGTTGCTATCATAGCATCGTCGATCTCATCGGTAACGGTTGCGCGGGTAGCGGAAACAACGGTTACCACAAAGGTTGCTTCCTTGCCTGCAGCAGCCTCAACCTCGAAATCTGCAGGGAGAGTAACCTTGATCTCCTTATCCTTGTCGCCTACCTTGAGACCTGCAAGAGCCTCGGTGCATACCTCGGGAAGATCAATATCGGAATCGTCACCGACTGTAACGGTGTAGTTAAGACCGTTATCCTCATAATCGCCGCACTTAATGGTGTAAGTAATAACAGCCTCGTCACCTGCCTTGATAGCCTCGGCATCGGTGATCTTCTTTGCATACTCGTACTTGTTTACGGAAACAGAGTTAACGGTAACCTCAAACACAACGTCCTTGCCGTTGAGCTCATCATTGCCGTAATCTGCGGGGAACTTAAGATTAAGGGTCTTGATCTCACCCTTCTTTGCGCCGATAAGGCCGTCCTCAAAGCCGTCGATGTAGCTGTCGCTGCCAAGCTCGAGATCCTGACCTTCAGCAGAACCGCCTTCGAACTCCTCGCCGTTTATCTTACCGACGTAGTCGATGTTAACGGTGTCGCCTTCCTTTGCGGCATAGTTCTCGTCCTGCTCTACAGGAGAAACGAATTCTTCAAACTCGGTGTCAAGGTAATCGGCGATAGCCTTATCGTCTATAGCCTTGGGCTCGGTAAGCTCAAATGCGAGTCCCTTATAGGTTCCAAGCTCAACGTACTTGGAAAGATCCTCTTTCGCGTAGTTGAAGCTTCCGCAAGATGTCAGAAGCAGCGAGCAAGCAAGCAGCGCCGCCATAAGAAAAGCTGTTGTCTTTTTCATTTTCAATACTTCCTTTTCGGTTTTTATGCCTCTTGGGCATAAGTAAACATAATTACATAGAATACCTATGTATTATAGCATATTTTTTGCAAATTGCAAGGGTTTTATCAAAAATACGCAAATTACTCAACGGTAACGGATTTTGCAAGATTTCTGGGCTTATCAACGTCAAGACCGCGGTTCGCCGCAAGATAGTATGCAAGCAGCTGAAGTGATGTCGCCGCCGCAATGCCCGCAATATCACTGCGGATAGCGGGAACCTCAAGCCAATGGTCGGCGACCTTGATTATATCCTCCGCATCCTTTGCGCAAACGGCAATTATCATAGCGCCTCTTGCCTTTACCTCGCGGATGTTGGAGAGCATCTTTTCGTACATACGGGGGTCGTTAGCAAGGCTTACAACGGGAGTTCCCTCCTCGATGAGGCTGATGGTTCCGTGCTTTAATTCGCCCGCCGCGTATGCCTCGCTGTGAGTGTAGGTTATTTCCTTTAGCTTAAGGCTTCCCTCGCTTGCAAGATAGGTATCGGAGCCGCGTCCGATAAAGAACATGCTTGCAGTCTCGTGAAGCGCCTCTGCCGCCGCCTTGATGGGCGCATCGTTTGCGATTATCTCGGATATTACCTCGGGGAGCTCGTCGTGCAGGCAGGAAGCGATCTTTGCCGCCTCATCCTCCGAAAGAGTTCCGCGGGCAACACCTGCCGCCGCCGCAAGCAAAGTGATGAGCGCGGCCTGAACGGTATACGCCTTAGTGGAGCAAACGGATATTTCGGGGCCTGCCCGGGTGTAGAGCACGTTATCCGCCTCTCTTGCGATAGAGGAGCCGATAACGTTTACGATTGCAAGCGTGTGAGCGCCGCATTCCTTTGCAAGGCGGAGCGCCGCAAGGCTGTCTGCCGTCTCACCGGACTGGGAGATGATTATAACAAGATCCCCCTTGCCGAAAAGCGCGGGCGCGTATCTGAACTCGGATGCGACCTCAACGTGCGCGGGCATTCTTGCGTAGCTTTCAAAACGGCATTTACCGACACAGCCGGCATACATTGCAGTTCCGCAGGCAACGATGTGCACGCGCTCAAGTCCCTTAAACATATTTATGTCAAGACCCTCGGCCTCAAAATCGGGAAGTCCGTTCTTTATGCGGGTGTTGAGCGTCTTCTTTACGGTTTCGCTTTCCTCATTTATTTCCTTTATCATAAAGTGAGGATAGCCGCCGCGCTCAGCTGCCTGAACGTCCCAGTTTGCGGTTTCAAGAGGCAGATCTGCGCGATTGCCGTCCTTATCGGTGATAACCACCTCATTTTCGGAAACAACGGCAATATCACCCTCGCGGATCTGATAGTAGTTTCTTGTGTGCTTAAGAAGCGCCGTGATGTCGCTTGCTACGTAATTCTCCCCCTCGCCGACACCGACGATAAGGGGGCTTCCGCTTCTTGCACAGTAAAGATGTGCGCTGTCGTCTGCAAATGCAACTGCGATAGCATAGCTGCCGTTTACAACGGAGAGCGTCTTTCTTATTGCCGCAAGCTTATCTCCGCAGGCGGCATAATTTTCGGAAAGAAGCACTGCAAGCACCTCTGTATCCGTATCGGAAAGGAAGGTCTTGCCCTTTGCAAGCAATTCGTCCTTGATGTCTGCATAATTTTCAATGATGCCATTGTGCACAAGCTGTAAAAGCTCAGTGCCG
>JAZQFL010000228.1:0-3844 GCA_045539485.1 Eubacteriales bacterium | reverse complement strand
TATTCCCGAATGCAAGCGTGTCTTTCCTCGCGACATAGGCGCACAAAGGCCGTGTATATACCGCGATATGAACAGATGTATCGCGCCATGTGCCGGCGATGTACCTCCGCAGGTATACCGCACTGTCATTGATGAAGCTGTATCATTTCTTTCCGGCAACACCGCTCAGGTGCGGCGCTCTCTTACGGAGAAGATGATCGAAGCGGCAGCAGAGGAAAGGTATGAAGCGGCGGCAAGATACAGGGATGCAATAAATGCACTTGATGCCCTAAAGCAAAAGCAAAAGGTCGTAGGCTCGCCCGAGGATGAATTTGATATAGTTGCGGCGGCGGGCGGAGAGCTTGCTTCTGTTGTTACCGTTATGTCGGTCCGCGGCGGTGCCATTGCTTCAAAAGAGGACTTTGTGTTCAGCGGTGAGGAGATATTCGACTGCGCAGAGCTAACTTCTTTCGTTCTTGATTACTACACTATGCGCGGATGCCCCGCACATATTCTTTTGCATACGGAAGAAAATGCAGAGGATGTTAATGCCTGTGCTGAGCTGCTATCAGGCATTTGCGGACACAAGGTTGCTATAACCGTTCCGAAACGCGGAACGAAGCATGATCTGTGTATGATGGCACAGAAAAACGCAGAGGATAAGCTACGCGAAACTGTTCGCACGGCTGAAGCCGATAACGCTGCCCTTGTGCGTCTTGCTGTGCTTTTGGGGCTTGAGGTTGTTCCCGACAGGATAGAAGCTTACGATATATCAAATTACGGCAACGAGCAGATCTACGGCGCTATGGTGTGTGCGGTAAACGGAAAATTTTCTCGTTCCGATTACAGGGTTTTCAGGTGTGATGACGGCCAGGACGATTACGCGTGTATGAAAAGCGTGGTATATCGCAGACTCTCCCATAACAAAACAGCGGAGGATGGCGCAATGCCCGATATGCCCGATCTTATCCTCATCGACGGCGGCGCCGCACACGTAAACGCCGCAAAGGATGCGGCAAGAGAAGCGGGTGTCATACTGCCGATAATAGGAATGGTAAAGGACGAGCATCATAAAACGCGTGCGCTGACAGACGGAGTGTCGGAAATAGGTATAGCGCGGGAGACCGCTGTTTACCGGCTTATATACCGCATACAGGAAGAGGTACACCGTTTTGCTATATCAAAATCGGGCGGAGGAAAAAGAAAAAGCCTGAGGCGCTCTTCGCTTGAGGATATAAACGGAATAGGAAAAACAAAGGCAAAAAGGCTGCTTGAATATTTCGGCGGTCTGCAGGGTGTAAAGAAAGCTACACTTGATGAGCTTATTGCATCAAATATAGGAATAACCGCGGCATCTGCCGTAAGACTTCACTTTCATCCCGAGGATGAAGAACAGGAGAGAATATGAGAATAATTACAGGAAGTGCCAGAGGCACAAAGCTTATATCCCTTGAGGGAGAATCTACAAGACCTACCTCCGAGCGTGCAAAGGAAGCGCTCTTTTCCATGATACAGTTTGAAATAGAGGGCAGAAGAGTTCTTGATCTTTATGCGGGCTCCGGTCAGCTCGGACTCGAGGCGCTCAGCAGAGGCGCCGCGTTCTGTATGTTTGTCGATCAAAATCCCGAAGCTATTGCTATCGTAAAAAAGAATGCGGAAAAGACCAAGCTTGCCGACAGATGCCGTACTATAATTTCCGATTCCTGCAACTACGTCCGTAAATGTGCGGGAGGAGAAAAGTATAACCTCATTCTTGTAGACCCTCCGTATGCAAGCGGACTTATCGTGCCTACGCTTGAGCGTATCATATCTTCGGATATACTTGCAGAAGGCGGACTTGTGTTCTGTGAAACGGATAAGGAAGATCCGTTTGAAAACAGACAGGATATCTTTGAGCATTTCGAGCTTCGTAAGAACGGCTCCTACGGTAAGATAAAGATGTTCTTGCTCGAAAAGAAGGGCTGATGCCGTATGGCTGATAATGCAAAGATATGCCTTGTGCCCGGAAGCTTTGACCCGCCTACGCTCGGGCACAGATACGTTGCCGAGCATGCTTCAAAAACCTATGGCAAGGTTCTGGTTGTCGGGTTTATTAATGAGACGAAAAAATATACCTTCTCGGAGGATGAGCGACTTGAACTTATGAAAGCGCAGTTCGGTGATCTTCCGAATGTGACCGTTGGATTCTCGCGCGGTATGCTCGCGGATTTTTGCCGCGATAACGGTGTTGACGTAATACTGAAGGGCATACGCAATAAAACTGATGAAGCATACGAAATAGATATGGCGGAAAAGAATTATGCCCGTTATTCAGGTGCGGTCACCGTGTTGTTACAGGCTCCGGAAGATATCACCTCCGTAAGCTCGACAGCTGTGCGCGAAATTCTCGCAAACGGTGGGGATGCATCCCCTTTGCTTGGCGCGCGGGTGGCGGAGCTGGCCTGCGGTTTTTATAAAGACGATAGGAAATAAACTGCTTTTTCCGCTCTTGTGGTGTTAAGTGGGAATCTGCGCGAAAATGCCGCTCACCATTTTTCACCACTTTTTCGGAAAAACAGCATTTTTCAACACAAAATTCAATATTTCATTACCAAAAAAGGACGGAGATTGTCGCATCTCCGTCCTTTTTTATTTATTGTGCACAAAAATACGGATAAATTTTTTCCAAGTTCAGAGAAAAAAAATCGCGAAACTATTGAAAACACCGTTTGGAGGGGGTATAATATACACAAGTGGGGACAAGTGGGACAAAATGTCTCAAAATGTCTTAAAATGGTGAAAAGGAGGGGCAAGATGGACCTGTTTTGCAGAGAGTACCGATACTCCCTTGATTCAAAAAGCAGAATATTCATCCCCGCGAAGTATCGCGAGATACTTGGCGAGACCTTCATAATCACCAGAAAGCTTGACCCCTGTCTCGCTATTTACACTCACGATGAGTGGCAGAAATACTCGGATAAGATAAAAGCACTTCCTGATTCAGTTGCAATGGAGCTTAAGGAATTTATTTTCCCGAAAACGCTTGTTGCAGAGCCCGATTCTCAGGGAAGAGTAATTATTCCCACCGATCTTAAGGACCACGCTCAGCTTGATAAAAACGCCGTTATAATCGGTGTCGGCGATCACGCACAGATCTGGTCCGAGACCTTGTGGGAGGAACGGGAGAAGAAGAGAGACCTTGCAAGCCTGCGCGAGCTTATGCGTCAGCTTGGTCTGTAAGAGATTATGGAAGAGTTTGTACACGTTTCCGTGCTGCTTGAAGAGGCGGTCGACCTGCTTGCAATAAAGCCGGACGGAATTTATGTAGATTGCACCGCCGGAGGCGGCGGCCACAGTGCCGCAATTGCCGCAAAGCTGACAACAGGTCACCTTTATTCCTTTGACCAGGACGGCGATGCAGTTAAAGCGGCAAGCGAGCGACTGGCGTACTTCGGCGACAGAGTGACAGTGATAAGAGAAAACTTTCTTAATGCTGCAAGCACGCTCCGCTCAATGGGAATAGAGCACATAGACGGCGCCACTGCCGATCTCGGTGTATCGTCTTATCAGCTTGATAACGAGGAGAGAGGTTTTTCGTATATGGCGGATGCTCCGCTTGATATGCGAATGGACCGCAGGGGCAGCCTTACCGCGCGTGATGTGGTAAATAACTATCCAGAGGAAGAGATAGCGCGTATACTGTTTGCTTACGGCGAGGAAAAGTTCTCCCGCAAGATAGCAGCCGCGATAGTAAGGGAAAGGGAAGCAGAGCCCATCGAAAACACTCTCCGCCTTTCCGATATTATAAAGAATGCAATTCCGGCCGCTGCGAGAAACGGCGGACACCATCCCGCAAAAAGAAGCTTTCAGGCAATAAGGATAGAGG
>JAZQFL010000227.1:0-3603 GCA_045539485.1 Eubacteriales bacterium | reverse complement strand
CCTCCGACTTTTTACAGCTGGGAGCTATATAATATTTTTGGAGTTGAGGCTATATTCCGTGTAGGTTCTGCAGGCTCACTCCAGAAGGATATAAAGGTTCGCGATATCGTGCTTGCTCAGGCGGCATCAACTAACAGTGCTTACGGAACTCAGTTCCGCATTCCCGGCACCTATGCTCCTATAGGTGATTTTGATCTTCTCTGCAAAGCACGCGAGGAGGCTCTTAAGCTCGGTGCAAACGTGCACGTCGGTAACGTGCTTTCAAGCGATACCTTCTATTCCGACGATCCCGAGGGATCTTCACGCTTTGCCGCTATGAACGTTCTTTGTGTTGAAATGGAGTGTGCGGCGCTGTATATGAATGCCGCAAAGGCAAAGAAACGCGCTCTCGGCATCCTTACCATCTCCGATGAGATACTTACGGGAATAGCAACCACCGCAGAGGAGCGCCAGACATCATTCACTCAAATGATGGAAACTGCGCTTAATACCGCTATCAGAATTTAACAATTTACAACCACCGTTCGCGGTGGTTGTTTATTTTCACTAAAAGAGACCCTATAAAATTGTTGATATATCTTTTTAAATATCAATTGAAAATTTTTGTCGAAAATGTTAAGATATTGTTATCTATTTGTGAACGGGGTGTTTTTATGAAGATCTTTGAAGACGCAATTCGCGATAATTGTAAAGTGCTTCCCGGCGATGTTTTGAAAATTGACCATTTTCTGAATCATCAAATAGACGTTTCTTTGATCGATCAGGGCGGAAAGGAGTTCTACCGTCTGTTTGCCGAAAAGGGTATTAATAAGATCCTCACAGTAGAGTCCTCGGGAATCGGTATAGCGTGCATTACCGCTTTGAATTTCCGTTGTCCCGTTCTTTACGCTAAAAAGATCTTCGGCAAAAACAGCGACGATAAGCTCTATACCGCCTCTTGTTATTCTTACACGAAAGGTATTGAGTACAATATTTCCGTTTCCGCAAATTACCTCGGCAAGGATGATAGGGTTCTTATAATAGACGATTTCCTTGCGGGCGGCAATGCGCTAAAGGCTCTTATCTCGCTCTGCCGTCAGGCAGGTGCAGAGGTCATTGGTTGCGGCACTGTAGTTGAAAAGGCATATCAGGGCGGAGGCGACGCTGTACGCGCAATGGGTATACCCGTTTACTCTCTTGCAAAGATAGCTTCAATGTCTCCCCAGAACGGAATTGAGTTCTGTTAAGTATTTGATAAAGGTCAACCCTTTTGAAAATAAAATTTTTTGGAGGAATTTAGCAATGAAAAGAGTACTTTCCCTTATTCTCGCAGTGCTGATGGTTGCTTCTTTCAGCACTATGTTCGCATCTTGCGGATCTTCGAATGCCGACTTCAAGGTTGGTTTCATTTTCCTGCACGATGAGAACTCCACTTACGATCTTAACTTCATCAATGCTGTTAAGACCGCTCAGAAGAACCTTGGCCTTACCGACGATCAGGTAATCATCAAGGTCAACATCCCCGAGGGCCAGGAGTGCTACGATGCAGCTGCTGACCTTGTTGACCAGGGCTGCTCCCTTATTTTTGCAGACAGCTTCGGTCACGAGCCTTACATGATCCAGGCTGCAAAGACCTTCCCCAACGTTCAGTTCTGCCATGCTACCGGTACCAGAGCTCACACCGAGGGTCTTTCCAACTATCACAACGCATTTGCTTCCATCTACGAGGGCAGATATCTTGCGGGTATCGCTGCAGGTATGAAGCTCAACGAGATGATCGCTGCAGGCAAGTTCAAGGCTGATGAGGCTAAGATCGGTTACGTAGGCGCTTACACCTACGCTGAGGTTATTTCCGGTTACACCTCCTTCTTCCTTGGCGCAAGAAGCGTTTGCCCCACCGCTACCATGGAAGTTTCTTTTACCGGTGAGTGGTACGACGAGGCTGCAGAGAAGGAAGCAGCTAACAACCTTATCGCTCACGGCTGTAAGCTCATTCCTCAGCACGCTGACACCATGGGCGCTCCCACCGCTTGCGAGGCTGCAGGTATTCCCAACGTTTCCTACAACGGAAGCACCATAGCAGCAGGCCCCAATACCTTCATCGTTTCTTCCGCTATCAACTGGGCTCCTTACATGGAGTTCATCATCAGCTCCGCAAAGAACGGCACCGAGATCCCCGCAGACTGGTGCAAGGGTCTTGATGCAGGCTCTGTTGTTATCAGCGAGATCAATGATAAGGTTGCAGCTGCAGGCACCAAGGAAGCTCTTGAGACTGCTAAGAACGGCCTTATCAACGGCACTATCCACGTATTCGATATCAACACCTTTACTGTAAACGGCGCCAAGCTCACCGACGAGCATCTTGCAGATGTTGACACCGACGAAAATTACACTCCCGACACCAAGGTAGTTTACGACGGATACTTCCACGAGTCCGAGAAGCGCTCCGCTCCTTACTTCGATCTCAGAATCGATGGCATTAAGCTTCTTAACGAGGAGTATTAATTATTTTGCGGACCTGCCGTTTTTTCGGCAGGTCCGCTAACCCATTTTTCGATATCGGTTATGTATATCGAACTGTTCAGATTTTCACGGAGGTGCGTATGAATAATGCGGCTATTAAACTGAAAGGTGTAACCAAGACTTTCGGAAGTCTTGTCGCTAACCGTAATGTCGATCTTTCCGTAATGCGCGGAGAGATACTTGCTATACTCGGCGAGAACGGAAGCGGCAAAACAACTCTTATGAATATGATTTCCGGAATTTATTTTCCCGACGAAGGTCATATTTACATAAATGGAGAAGAGGTCGTTATCCGCACTCCGAAGGATGCCTTTGACCACGGCATCGGTATGATACATCAGCATTTTAAGCTTGTTGATGTTTTCTCTACCGTTGAAAATATTATTCTCGGACTTGATAACGGTAAGAAATACGACCTTAACGAGGCGAAGAAGGATATTGTTGAAATATCCGAAAAGTACGGATTTATTATCGATCCCGATAAAAAGGTCTATGAAATGTCTGTTTCCGAGAAGCAGACTGTTGAGATAGTCAAGGTCCTCTACAGAGGAGCTGATATTCTCATTCTTGATGAACCTACTGCGGTACTTACTCCGCAGGAAACGGAAAAGCTTTTTGCCGTATTGCGCCGTATGCGCGAGGACGGCAAGTCCATTATTATCATTACCCATAAAATGCACGAGGTGCTTTCTATTTCGGACAGAGTTGCAGTTTTGAGAAAGGGTGAGCATATAGCCACCGTATACACCTCGGAAACCGACGAATCGGTACTGACCGAGCTTATGGTCGGTAAAAAAGTAAAGTTGAACATTGACCGCTCCGAGCCTCTAAACTCTTGTGTGAGACTCAGCGTTTCAAATATATCCTGCAAGGACCGCGAAGGTGTAACCATTCTTGACGATGTAAGCTTTGATGTAATGGCAGGAGAGATATTCGGTATTGCCGGCATCTCCGGAAGCGGCCAGCGCGAGCTGCTGGAGTCCATTGCGGGTCTTCAGCGCATTGACAACGGTGCTATTAACTATCTTAATCCCAAAACCGGTGTTACTTCCAATTTGCGCGATCACACTCCTCTTGAGATCAGAGAAATGGGCGTTCGCC
>JAZQFL010000226.1:0-2555 GCA_045539485.1 Eubacteriales bacterium | reverse complement strand
TGCTCAGAAGCTACAGACGAGGCAGATCCGCATTTATCGACCGTAAGAAGCCCCATGACCTTGCGGATAAGATAATATCCGAGCTCGAGGTTGCTACACCGAGCTCCGAAACACCTGTCCGCCGTCTTTCCGGCGGTAACGTACAGAAGGTGCTTGTCGGACGCGAGATATCATCCTCTCCCGCACTTCTTATGGCGGCTTACCCCGTAAGAGGACTTGATATCAACTCCTCGTACGTCATTTACAATCTCCTTAATAAGCAGAAGGAGAAGGGAGTTGCCGTAATATTTGTCGGTGAGGATCTTGACGTACTCGTTGAGCTTTGCGACAGGATCATGGTTATAAGCTCCGGTCATATTTCCGGTATAGTTGACGGAAGAAACACCTCTAAAGAAGAGCTTGGTCTGCTGATGACCAAGGCTAAAAACGAATCACGGGAGGAAAGTGCAAATGAATAACGCAAAGATCGAAAAAACGCACGAGCCCTTCGTTCGTATGGTCAAGCGCGACGGAATGTCAAGAAAAATGGCTTGGATAATTCGCGCTGTTTCCATAATTGCCGCTCTGTTATTCTGCTCGCTTGTCACCGTTGTGCTTACTGGTCAGAATCCCATAAAGATCTACTCAACTATGATCTCCGGTGCTATAGGAACTCCTCGCAGAGTTTGGCTCCTTTTGCAGAACATTGCAATGCTTCTTTGTATCTCTCTTGCCGTTACTCCCGCATTTAAGATGCGATTTTGGAATATAGGTGCGGAGGGGCAGGTACTTATGGGCGGACTTGCTACTGCGGCTTGTATGCTTCTTATCGGAGACAGTGTTCCCGCGCCTCTTCTCTTCATTTTTATGTTCCTTGCATCCATGGCAGCAGGTGCGATATGGGCACTGATCCCCGCGCTTTGCAAGGCAAAGTGGGGAACTAACGAGACCCTCTTTACGCTGATGATGAACTACGTTGCAATGCAGATAATACGCTACTTCACCGTAAAATGGGAAGTTCCTAAGGGTTCGGGTACTATCGGTATCATCAATCAGGATACTTTGACCGGCTGGTTCCCGTCTATAGGCGGCAACCTTTATCTTCTTAACATCATCATAGTTTTCGTGCTTTGCTTTGTTATGTACGTATATTTGACGTACAGCAAGCAGGGCTATGAGATATCCGTTGTAGGTGAGAGTGAGAACACCGCACGTTATGTCGGAATCAGCGTTAAAAAGGTTATAATAAGAACCATGATCCTCTCGGGTGCTGTTTGCGGAATTGCCGGTCTGCTTCTCGTTGCGGGAACTAACCACACTATCGCAACCACAACTGCAGACGGACGCGGATTTAGCGCAATAATGGTCTCTTGGCTTGCTAAGTTCAATCCCATCTTTATGATCTTTACCTCCTTCCTGCTTGTATTCCTTGAAAGAGGCGCGGGTGAGATCGCAACAGTTTTCCGACTCAATCAGGCATTTGCCGATATAATTTCCGGTATTATTCTGTTCTTCATAATCGGAAGTGAGTTCTTTATCAACTATAAGCTCATATTCCGTCATTCGCACAAGGAGGTAAAGTGATATGATAGCTACATTTATTCAGCGCGCTGTCATTCAGGGTATTCCTCTGCTTTTCGGTTCCACGGGTGAGATAATTACCGAGAAATCCGGTAACCTCAACCTCGGTATTCCCGGCATTATGTACGTCGGCGGTATCAGCGGCGTTATCGGTTCGTTCCTTTATGAGAACGCAATGGGCATCGGCACTCCGCTCAATCCCTTTCTTGCAATTGCTATTCCGATGATCTGTTCGCTTCTCGGTTCTGCTCTTATGGGTCTTATTTACTGTTTCCTCACCGTTACACTTCGCGCAAATCAGAACGTAACTGGTCTTGCGCTTACTACTTTTGGTGTAGGCTTCGGTAACTTCTTCGGCGGTTCTCTTGCAAAGCTTACAAACAGCGAGGTTGCTTCCATTGCGCTTGTAAGAACAAGTGCATTTTTCAGAAGCCCTATTCCGATAACTAAGGAAGTAAGCTGGTTTACTCGAATTTTCCTTTCCTACGGTTTTCTTGCTTATCTTGCTGTAATTATCGCACTCATTACTGCTTTTGTTTTTAAAAGAACACGCGTTGGTCTTCACCTTCGTGCTGTCGGTGAGAATCCCGCTACAGCCGATGCTGCGGGCATTAACGTAAATGCTTATAAGTATTTTGCGACCTGTATCGGAAGCGCGATCGCAGGTCTCGGAGGACTTTATTACGTAATGGACTACATAAGCGGAGTTTGGTCAAACGACGGTTTCGGTGACCGCGGTTGGCTTGCAATTGCCCTTGTTATTTTTGCTGTTTGGAAGCCCGACTTCGGCATCCTCGGTTCGATTCTTTTCGGCGGTCTCTATATAATGTATCTTTTTATTCCCGGACTGAATCGCAGCTCTCAGGAGCTTTTCAAGATGCTTCCTTACGTTGTTACCATTATAGTTCTTATCGTTTCAAGCGCTCGCAACAAGCGCGAGAGCCAACCTCCCGCAAGTCTCGGCCTCTCATATTTCCGCGAGGAAAGATAAAAAA
>JAZQFL010000225.1:0-8125 GCA_045539485.1 Eubacteriales bacterium | reverse complement strand
ATTAACTGCGGCAGAAGCAGGGCATACGCTATCAACAATTCGGAGATGACTTTTTCGTACGCAAGCGAAAAGAGCATTGCGTATACAGCATCGCCTGAGTATGAAACAAGCCTTAAGTCCAGACCCGATATCGTGCTTATTATGCTCGGTGCCAACGATGCAAACAGAGCGTCACATAACACCGACGTAAGCAAAAAGTTTACCGAGTCGCTTGAAAAACTTGTGAAAACGTACCGCGCTCTTGATACTACTCCGGAGGTATATCTGCTTATCTGCACCGACCGCTTTGATACCGCGCAGAGAAGAAATGATCTTAAAAACATCATTATCCCTGCGATAGAGGACGTTGCAAAACGGCTAGATTGCCCTGTGATCGATATGTATACTCTTTCCACCGAGTCTGCAACGGCACTGTTCAATACTTCTTCTTCACAGCGCAAGCTTGGAACAGCTGAGTATTACAATGATTCCGTGCACCCCGGAGATAAGCTGTATGACTTAATGGCCGAGGAGGCCGCCAAGGTAATTTCAGAATCTTATAAATAAAAATTCAGGAGGTTAGCAATGAAAAGACTTATTTGCCTTGCTCTTATTGCACTTATGCTCATTCCCGCTATCGTTTCCTGCGGCGAAAGCAAGCCGCCCGTAACGGGTGATACCACTCCTGCACTTACAGACCCCTCTGTTACCGACCCCGCAGTTACCACCGAAGCGCCCGAAGTTCCCGAGATCCCCGAGGGAACATATTACGACGGTTATACCTTTACCGTACTCGTTACCGGAAACTTTGCTAACAACGATTTCCAGAGTGACGGACTCGGCACCGACGTGGTAAGCGACGCTATTTACCGCAAGAATGCCGCTGTTGAGGCACAGCTGGGTATAGTAATCGAAAACGTCGATGAGATCAAATTCGGTTCTTCCGGCGGAAGCGGAACCGGATATACTAAGATGAAAAAATCCTATGATGCAGCATCCTATGACTACGATATAGCGATGATCGGTACATATGACGTATCGACTCTCGCACAGAGCGGATATATAGCAAATCTTAAAAACGTTCCTTATATTGATCTCGAGCGTTCTTGGTGGGACCAGATGGCTAACCGCGATCTTACGATCGGAGGTAAGCTTTATTACACCACCGGCGATATCAGCCTTACCGATAACATCATTACCCACTGCATTATGTTCAACAAGGGAATACTTGAAAGTGACCCGGCGCTTCTTAATCCATACCAGCTTGTAAGAGAGAACAAGTGGACATACGATACCTTCATTGCCGAAGTTAAGAAGGTGGGTGAGGATCTGAACGGTGACGATGTAATGGACACCAATGACCGCTACGGTCTTATGACCTGGAGTGATGCTGCGCTTGCAGTTCTCAGTTCCTCTCTTTCCCGTATCTGCACTGTAAATGATGAAGGAAAGATAGAACTTACGCTGAATACCGAAACCGCTCTTTCCGTTCTTGAAAAGTATTCCGAGATTCATAATACCGATAAATGCTTTAACTATCAGAAGTTTAATTCCACAACCTCTTCTTGGGACCCCAACCGTATCAAGGTGTTTGATGAGGACCTTGCGTATTATTATATGACTACCTTTAATACGGTTCCCAAGCACCGCGATAAGGACACCGATTTCGGTATTCTTCCTTTCCCCAAGTTAAGCGAGCAGCAGGATACATACGGTCATCTCGTTTCTGCGTACCATTGCCAGTTTCTGTGCATCCCTTACTACTCCGAGGATATAGAGCGCACAGGTGTTATTACCGAGGTCCTTGCATGGGCATCTCAGTCTATCCTTACCCCCGCGTATTATGAGAAGACTCTCGTTGGCAGCGTTATACGTGACGAGGAAAGCGCAGAGATGCTTGATATCATCTTTGCAAGCCGCGTATTTGACGTTGGCGCATACTTTAAGATCGGTAATTACACAGGTAACATTCCCGCACTCGTAAGCAACAACAAGATCGATACCTTCGCTTCTACCGTTCAGCAGGCCAGCCGTTCCGCAACCGTTCAGCTTAATAACATCAACAAGCAGTTTTCAAAATCTGAAGATTGACTTTGCCGATAGGCTTGAATTTGTTGGTAAACAGAATATAATGTGCCCGAAAAGTCATTAGGGCTAGAAAGGGCAGTAAGATCTTACTGCCCTTTCTTATATGAGGTGAACGATGAAACCCAATATAGTTTTTGTTATGACAGACCAGCACCGTGCCGATCTGAGGCGAGGATGCGGTTATCCGCTTGATACTATGCCGTATCTGGACAGCTTTGCCGCAAACGGCTATGATATGCGCAGGGCTTATACTGCAAATCCGGTTTGCGTGCCTGCGAGAGTGAGTATGTTTACGGGGCGTTATTCCTCTTGCCATAAGGCTCGTACAAATCACAATTTGTGCGACGTGATAAGAGGGGACGATATTCTTGACGTTATGAAGCGCGCAGGCTATACACTTGCCCTCTGCGGAAAGAATCACACCTACAGAAAGCCTGCAGATTTCGATTACGTTAAAGCAACGGGACATTTGGGTACCAAGGACGACGGAACGTTTTCCGAAGAGCAGAAGGAATTTGAAGCATTCCTATCCGCTTCCAAGCATATGGAAAGCCACTTTCCCTCACCCGGTACAGCTGAAAATCAGCATCCATACAGAAACGTAAGTGCTGCCTTTGATTTTTTGGATAATCATAGGGGAAGCGAACCGTTCTTTTTGTGGCTTTCGTTTGCGGAACCGCACAATCCCTATCAGGTGCCCGCGCCGTATTTTGATATGTTCCCGCCCGAGTCACTTCCTCCCGTCTCTTGCGGGGCGGAAGCCTGTGTAATAAAAGGTGAGGATTACGTGTGGGAGAGAAAAGCGTGGGAACGCGTTCTCGGCCCTGATGCAGAGAATCGCATTCAGCGGGTAAGATCCAATTACCATGGAATGCTTCGGCTTATCGACGATCAGTTCAAAAGGTTTATGGAAGGTCTCGAAGAACGAGGTCTGCGTGAAAATACAGTGGTGGTCTTTTTGTCGGACCACGGCGATTTTGCGGGAGAATACGGTCTTATACGCAAAGGCGTCGGGCTTCCCGAGGTGCTTTGCCGTATAAATATGGTATGGCAAGGACCGGAAATAGTCAAATTCTGCGACGATGAGCACTGTGTAAGCATTATTGATATTCTTCCGACGGTTTGCGAGCTTTGCGGAGAGGATATACCGTTTGGCTGTCAAGGCCGCAGTCTTGTTCCGTTGATGCGCGGTGATAAGATACCGGATAAGGAATTTGACACGGCGTATTGCGAGTTTGGTCACGGCGGTCTTTATTGGAATGAACGTGACAGACTTTCGGTAACTGACGACAGATGCATCACCGACGGAACGACTTTTGCCTGCATCAGCTCGTGGACCTCGGGCGGGCAGCTCCGTTCACTGCGCAAAGGAAATTTAAAGATCATTATGGATATGATGGGTAGAGGACAGCTCTACGATCTTTCCGTTGATCCTTATGAGATAAACGATCTTTGGGACGATCCCGAGTATGCAACCGGTAAGGCAGAAATGCTCAGCGAGCTGTGTTCAGCAATTCTTCGGGCCGATGATCCGATACCTGCCCCTCACAACAGATACCGTACAAAGCGCCATCCGCGGGGTTATTGGTTTGATACGGATTATATTTCAGATGATCCGGGAGTGCCCGATGATTGTATAGGCGATTACTTGAGAGGAAAGAGTAAAGTAAAATAAAAGATGAGAGCCCGCACATCTCTGTGCGGGCTCTTCGCCTTTATGAGTTTATTTTTGTATCTCTGCACTTGCTATTGCTTCAGCACCTGCTGCAAGGCGTCCGCCGTAGCCGAAGCCGTTAGCATCGGAATTTTCAAGCTTAGCGCCCGAATAAACGGTGTAAGTCCCTGCCTTGAGGTAGGGAGAAGAGATAAGTGCATTGCCATAGGCACGCTTTGAATGGAAGGATATGAGATAATTATCCTTGCTGTCACAGACGAAAACTGATGTATCGGCATTCTGCTTATCAAAGGAGCTTTCAATTGCAGGCTGGAAGGCTGTATCCGTAGCGCTGACCGCTGTGTTGCCGAGAGCTACAAGATTACCGCCCGAAACCGCAACGGAAGGGGAAGTGATAACGGGCTTGCTTTCGTCAGCGGGAGGATTGAGAAGCACAGTGCCTCCTGAAACAAGCAGTGTATCTGCGGTGCTGATAGCACTCAGACCTGTATCGGTGATAACGTATCCGCCGCGGAGCTCTGCATTTGCACTTGCGCTGATACCTAGCTCGGAGCAAATAATGCTTGTTTCGCCGCCGTTTATAAGAGCGTTTGTTGCAACGATCGCGTTAACTGCCTTTACTATATAAAGAGCGCCGCCCTGCTGCAGGTAAGCCTTGCCTGCAGATACCGCATTTTCTCCGGATGAGAGTTTTACAGCGCCTCCGCTTATTATTATGCTTCCGTCTGCCTGTAAGCAAACATCGGCTGTGTCGGCTACTATCGTACCGCCGTTTATTATTACGTCTATGTCGGCCTTGATTCCTTTGTAGGATTCGGGTTTGTCTTCATCGCTCGGGTTGTTCGGGTCAAGCACCTCGGGCTGTTTGTCGGAGGAGGCGAGGCTTTCAACGTTGTTTTGGCTTCCGCCTCCGCATTTAAGAGAGATATTTCCACCGTCGATGCGGAGCGCGTTCTCCGCTTGGATTCCGTCCTTTGCGGCGGTAATATCAATGTTTCCTGCAGAGATATACACAAAGCCTCTGTCGGCATCGTTGTTATTGTCGGAACGGATTCCGTCGCTTCCTGCGTTAAGGGTGATATTTCCCCCGCCTATCTTTACGCAATCCTTGCCGGTTACTGCAACCTTTTTACTGCGTACGTTTATATCTCCGCCTGTAATTACAAGATCGTCCTTGGAGATTATGCCGTGCTTGTTGGTGCCTATAACGGTAAGCTTTCCTTCGCCGTTGATTGCGGTATCCGCACGGCTGAAGAGCGTAGCGTCTATTTCGGACTCTCCGTCCATAAACGTGTATTTATCTCCGTCAACAAGCTTGTTTTCCGTCCCCTTTGCAAGGGTGAAGAATACCTTATCCGCTTGCTTAACGTAAACGGCAGGGGAATTGGGGGAGGAGATCTCCGCGCCGTTAAGTACTATCTGCACCTTTTGGGTGTCGGTGCATTCGATCTTCAGCATACCGACGGTGTATTTGCCCGAAAGTATGTACGTGCCCTCGTTGACGATAACGATGTTACCGTTGATAATGGCGGCACCGTTGCCGTTTATCTTGGTGTTTTCGTTGTCAAGCTCTATTGTAACAGCCCCCTCGGTTGAGAAGGTGTGCTCGGTATCGCGGTTAGAAAATGTAAAATCGAGGGCGGCAAGATCTGCAATGTCGTTTGTGAGGTCAAGCGTTTTGGAGTGAGGATCTGCATTGCCGTTTCCTGCACACGAAACAAGCGAAAATGCAAGCAGGAAGGCGAGAATCAAAGAAAGCTTTCTCATAGTTCCTCTGCCCTTTCTGCAGCCTCGGAGAGATTGATCTCAAGGTTGCCGTTGATGCATCTCAGTGCGTCGATGAATTCCTTGGAGCGGCTTCTGTCCTTTACAGTGATGATATAATCAAGCTTGTAAAGGCTGCCCATATTTACGGTTTTAACCTTCATAAGCTTTGCAGAGGTGGTGTATTCCTTGAACACCTCGTCAAAAGCACTTACGTAAGCAAGGTTCTCGGGCACTGTTATCTTAAGCTCAAGCTCATCCTTGCGGGTAGGCTTGAGAAATCCGAGAACGACAGCAACAGCGCCGACCATAACAGAGAAGAGTACTGCAACTCCGAGATAACCTGCGGCGCAGGTGATACCTGCTGTCATGCTAAGAAAAATAAATGTAATGTCGCTTGCCTTTCCGGGTACGGAACGAAAACGGATAAGGGAAAATGCGCCTGCAACAGCTATGCCTGTTCCGATGTTGCCGCTTACCATAATTATTACGGTTGCTACGATCGCGGGAAGAAGAATAAGAGAAGCGCAAAAGCTTGGTGTCAGCTTGCTTCTGAGGGATGCCGCAACAGCGACAATGATACCGCATACAAGCGCGGCAACAAGACCGAGAAGGTAATTCTTAATATCAAATACTCCGTTTGAAACTGCTCCGATAAGATCAAACATACTGCGTCTCTCCTGTGTTAATAGTGGATTTTTTCTTAGTAAGCATATCGTTGTACGCTGTTCCGTACTTTGAGAACTTTGAGGGATAGATCTTGAGCTCCGATAAAGCACGCGCGAGAGGGAGGGGCATTGCGCCGTCTGTTTTAATCTCCATAAGTACTTTTCCGGGCTCTGTTATTACGGTTCCGCTGTCACCGCTTGCTGTTGTAAGATCGTCGAAGCGGTATCGGACGTTCCTGTCAAATGTTATGCGCACCTCGTCATTTTCCTTGAAGTAAAATGCCTCGCGGTCGTATATTATTACGGCACCGGCACCGGGTCTGCCGTAAAAATTCATTGAATAGTCAATTTCGCGCATTATCTGCGAGTCCTTCGGTTTTTTGCCGTTTTCAATGTAATCAAGTGCTTCGGCATAAGTCATTGAAAGCCTGCGCTTGTACACAACGCCCTTGTATTTTTTCTTTAATTCGAAAAATACCTTGCTATCGGGCTTCGGAACTCCGTAACTGCGCATTCGCAGCTTTTCCTTGTAATCCCTTGCGTCGATAGAATTGCGGATAAGAAGAAAGGTCGGAGTGTCAAGATAGATATTATAAACCGTACTTTTTCCGTGCGGATCGGGGAAAATGAGGTCGCCTATGCGTTCAAAAAGCGCGCTTGCGGCTTCTTCGGTTATGAAGTACTTTTTTTCCGTACGCTTAAATATGTAGGTGTTTGCCATTTTACCTCCTTCCCGACGAAAAACATTGCATTACATATTTAGATATGTTACAATGTCCGTAGTTTAATATACCAATATATTATATAATAAATGTGTTAGGATTTCAATAGAAAGTTGAAGGATTTGTCATTGTTTTTTGAAGATTTGTACAAATGTTTGGAAGAACATATAAATAAATATCCGCTTATGACACCGTGTGACTGTGTTAAACTGCTTTATCAATCTGTGTACGGCTGCGGACATTTTGTTGATGCCGGCAGGGCAGAAAACAGGCTGAAAGAGGAGTATTGCTCGGTAAGGGAAAGAGGCACATCGCTTTTTGAGCATATCTGTAACGGCAGGGCAAGATTGATGCTTGGCGGAATCGGCGAGGATGATATTTCACTTGTTTCAAGGATGTTTGCCGCATCGGCATCGGAGGATGCGGAGCTTGGTTTCGGTGATGCGCAGTTTGAAGAAGGTCTTGAAGTTATCATTTCAATGGCAAAAGACGGAAAAATGCCGTTTTCGGCGAGTGAAGCAAGAGCATATATTCAAGCCTATCTTCAGACGGGCGGAGGCGCTGTCAGCCACAGTGAGGTGTACAAAGAGAATTACGATCCCGCATACAGGGTAATGTCACCTACTGCGGTACGTGTTTACTCGCTTGCAAAAGAAATAGAAAAAACACTCTTCGAAAAGGGAAGCTGTGTTGTTGCAATTGACGGAATGTGCGCAAGCGGAAAAAGCACCGTTGCAAGCTTCTTTGCCAACGTTTTTGACTCAAATATCATTCACGTTGACGATTTTTTTCTTCCTACAGACAAGCGTACAGCGGAGAGGCTTGCCGAAACGGGCGGAAATATGGATAGAGAAAAGCTTGCGGAGGTTCTTGAAAATGCCGTTAAAGGCGATTTTTCATACCGCCCGTATCAATGCCGGCTCCAAAAAGAAGGGGATGCGCTTTTCTTTGAAAGAAAGCCGCTCTTGCTTGTAGAGGGAAGCTATTCCTTGCATCCCGAATTGCGTAAATTTTACGATATCAAGGTGTTCTCGCAGATCGGCGCAGAAGAGCAGCTTAGGAGGATCAAAAAGAGAGATCCGGAGCTTGTCAGCCGTTTTGAAAATGAATGGATACCAATGGAAAACAGATATTTTGAAGGCATGAAAATTGCCGAATGTGCCGATTTTATTATATAAAAAATGCACCTGCGAAAGCAGGTGCATTCAGTCTGTCGAAAAACGCCCATC